>SKSR01000070.1 GCA_007122885.1 Gemmatimonadota bacterium | reverse complement strand
CCACACGCCGGAACTCCCAGGCTCACCAGTCCGGAGAACGACCCTCATTCTCCGGACTCCGGCGTCGCTCCGCGGGGATGGGCTTCCCGATACACTGCCTTCAGCCTCTCCTTCGAGGTGTGTGTGTAGATTCGGGTGGTCGAAAGGGACACGTGCCCCAGCAGCTCCTTCACCGCGGTCAGATCCGCCCCGGAGTCCAGGAGGTGGGTCGCGAACGAGTGTCGGAGCGCGTGGGACGATAACCCCTCCCCCGACGCCACCCGGTCCAGGTGCTCGCGGACCGCCCCCTGGATCGAGCGCCGGGAAAGGCGCCCTCCTCGGGCATTCACCAGGAGCGGCTCTTCCCGGGTGCGCCCTGAAGGCCCTTGCCCACGGCGGGCCAGCGCCTCCCGCCGCCGAGGTTCGTAGCGACGAATGGCCAGTGAGGCCGACTGGGTCATGGGAACGACCCTCTCCTTCCGTCCCTTACCCCGAACCCTGAGTTGCTCCCCCACGAGATCCACCCTCCCCATCTCCAGGTCGTGGAGCTCGGAGAGCCGGAGACCGCTCCCATACAGGAGTTCCAGGATCACCAGAGCTCTCGTTCCTTTGAGCTCCCCTTCCGCCGCCCGAGCTTCCGCCGAGGCGAATACCGCCTCCACCCCGTCGCGGGACACATGGCCCGGCAGAGTACGGTCGACCCGGGGAGAGCGGAGGGCCCGGGCCGGATTCGCGGGAAGCGACCCCTCCCGGTGCAGAAACCGGAAGAGGGTCCGAGAGGCGGAGAGCTTCCGGGCTGCCGTTCGCCGGGAAAGCCCCTTCCGCTGAAGGGCGCCCATGAAGCCGCGAAGCGTGAGACGGTCCACATCCTCCCAGCGCCATTCGGATCCCCCATGGTAGTCGGCCAGGAACTCCTGGAGATCCTCCAGGTCCTTCCGGTACGCCGCCACGGTTCGGGGCGAGAGCTGGCGCTCGTCGGAAAGGTGGCGCAGGAACTCGGCTACCGGGTCGGTCAACAACGCCTCGCCTCACGAGCCCCGGCGACGGAGCCCACCGGTCATCCCTCCACCTCCACGACCTCCACCTCGTCGGGCTCGAAGTCGGCCTTGCAAGCCGGGCAATGGAAGTGGTCTCCCTTCTTCTTCGTGGATTTCGAGAGAAGGAAGGGAGCTTCGCACTCGGGGCAGGGCTTCACCACCGGCTCGTTCCAGACGGACCAGTCGCAGTCGGGGTAACGCGTGCAGCCCCAGAAGGGCTTTCCCTTTCGCGTTCGCTTCACCGCCACCCCACCCTTGCCGCACTCGGGACAGGAGAGCCCCTTCAAGGTGATCGGTTTCGTTCCCTTGCACTTCGGATAGGCGGTACACGCCAGGAACTCGCCGAACCTCCCCCGTTTGACCTCCATGGAGGCCCCACACTCGTCGCAGGTCTCGTCGGTCTCCTTCGGCGCCGAGCTCTCCCCTTCGCCTTCCAAGGGCCGGGTGTAGCGACACTCGGGATAGTTGGAGCAGGCCACGAAGGGTCCGAAACGCCCCCGGCGGGCTACCAACTCGCCCTTGCACTCGGGACACTCCTCGCCCTCCAGGTCCGGAAGATCGTCCTCGTCCACCGGGCGAGTGGTCCTGCACTCGGGGTAGCCCGAGCAACCCAGGAAACGACCGTACCGGTTCCACTTCACCAGCATGGGACGGTCGCACTCGTGGCATGTCTCTCCCTCGGCGGCCAGGATCTCCTTGACGATCTCGTCCGAAGCCTCCTTCCCTTCCTTCAGGCGCTTCTCGAAGGACGGATAGAAGTCCTCCAGGAGCGCCCGCCACCCCACCGTCCCCTCCTCGACCCGATCCAGCTCCACCTCCATTTGGCTGGTGAAGTCCACGTCGAAGAGCTCGGGAAAGACGCGCACCAGGAGCTTGGCCACCGTGTCACCCAGATCCGTGGGTTGGAACCGACCCTTCTCCCGCTCCACGTATCCCCGGTCCTGGATCGTCGAGATGATCTGGGCGTACGTGGACGGCCGCCCGATTCCCTGCTCCTCCAGGGTCTTCACCAGGCTCGCTTCCGAGTAGCGGGGCGGGGGCTGGGTGAAGTGCTGCTTCGGTACGAGCTCCACGAGCTCCGGTCGGTCTCCCTCGGCGAGCTCCGGGAGTTCGGCCATGTCGTCCGCTGCGTTGGACTCCCCCACGTCGCGGGCTTCCTGGTAGATCCGGGTGAAGCCCCTCTCCTTCAGGATGGATCCCGTGGCCCGGAAGAGGTAGCGTCGATGGTCGGCGCCCTGGAGCTCGAAGTCCACCGAGGTGGTGTCGTAGACGGCGGGGGCCATTTGTCCGGCGGCGAACCGGAGCCAGATCAGCTCGTAGAGCTTGGCCGCGTCCTCCTCCAGGTACTTCCGCGCGGTCTCGGGATGAAGGCTCGGGTCCGTGGGCCGGATGGCCTCGTGGGCCTCCTGCGCTCCCTTCTGCTGCTTGCCTGCCCAGGTTCGGAGGGAGGAGGAAAGGTACGGCTCGCCGAGCTCGTCCCGGATCCAATCCCGGATCTGACCGGCCGCGCCGGTGGAGACCCGGGTCGAGTCCGTCCTCATGTAGGTGATGAGCCCCACGGCCCCTTGGGACCCCAGCTCGACCCCTTCGTAGAGCCTCTGGGCCAGGGTCATGGTTTTCCGGGCGGAGAATCGGAGGCGTTTGGCCGCTTCCTGCTGCAGGGTGGAAGTGGTGAAGGGGGGCGGCGGGTTCTTCTTCCGCTCCCGTCGGGTGACCCCCGTGACCTGGAATGGAACGGAGTCCACCGCCTCCACCACGGCCCGGGCCCGCTCCTCGTCGGAAAGCGTGAAGTTCTCCCCGTCGATCTTCTGCAGGCGTGCTTCGAACCCTTCTCCCTCCTGCTCCAGGTGGGCCCGGATCGACCAGTACTCTTCGGGCTCGAAGGCCCGGATCTCGTCCTCCCGCTCGCAGATGAGCCGCAGCGCCACGGTCTGCACCCGGCCGGCGGACAGCCCAGGACGAATGGGCTTCCAGAGGAACGGGCTCACCTTGTAGCCGACCAGCCGGTCCAGAATCCGACGGGCCTGCTGGGCTTCCACTTTGCGCATGTCCAGTCGCCCCGGGGACTCCAACGCCTTCTCCACCGCGTCGGCGGTGATCTCCCGGAACTCCACCCGCCGGAAACGATCGGAGTCTTCCGGATCCCCGATCTGCTCGGCCACGTGATAGGCGATGGCCTCGCCTTCGCGGTCGGGGTCCGTGGCCAGGATCACCGACTCGGCATCCTTGGCCTTCTTTTTCAACTCCTTGAGGACCTTCCCCTTTCCCCGGATCGTCACGTACTTGGGTTCGAAACCGTGCTCCACGTCCACCCCCAACTCCTTCTTGGGGAGGTCCCGTACGTGCCCCACCGAGGCCGCCACGTCGTAGCCGCGGCCCAGGTAACGGTCGATGGTCCTGGCCTTTGCGGGCGATTCCACTATGACCAGGCTCTTCTTGTTACCGTTCGTCATTCGGCCTTCCGTATCCCTTCCTTCGGGCTCAGATACCGGGCGATCGCTTCCGCCACCTCCCGGGGTGTTCGTCCTTCCGTATCGAGGTGAAGCCGGGCTTCCCCGTAGTATCGGAGCCTCTTCTCCAACAACTCCTCCGCCCGGCCCGCCGGATCACTTCCCGCCAGGAGAGGGCGGCCGCCTCCGGCTTCTTCCACCCTTAAAACCGCGGTCGCCGGATCCACCTGAAGCCATACGGACAGGGTTTCCTGATCCTCTCGGGGGGTCCTGCCCGGGGCACAGGGCCAGCCCCCTCCGGAGGCCAGGACCACGTCCCGCCTGTCGAGGAGCTCCCGCCCCACCCGGACCTCCAGATCCCGGAACTCGTCCTCGAGCCCTCTTTCGAAGAACGACTCCACGGAGCGCCCGCTCCGGGCCTCCACCTCCGCGTCGAAGTCCAGGAAATCCCACCCGAGCCGGGCGGCGAGAAGGCGGCCCGTGGTCGTCTTCCCACTCCCCATGAACCCCACCAGTAGGACCCGCCGGATGGAACCGGAATCAGCCATCCCCGGTTCCGCGTTGGCTCAGGTACGCGAGGTACCCATCGAAGTTCCGGCGAAGCTCCACCAACGAATCGCCGCCGAACTTCTCCAACACCGCATCGGCCAGCACCAGGGCCACCATGGCCTCACCCACCACCGCCGCCGCCGGAACGGCGCAGACGTCGCTCCTCTCCGTGGCCGCCTCCCGGGCCTCGCCCGTTCGCAGATCCACGGAAGGGAGCCGGTTCTTCATGAGGGTGGAGATGGGTTTCATGGCGGCCCGCACCACCACCGGCTCCCCCGTGGTGATTCCTCCCTCCAAGCCGCCGGCCCGATTCGTACCTCGTCGGAACCCGCCGGACCGGATCCGGTCCGGATCCCGGTAGATGGCGTCGTGAACTTCGGACCCGGGAGTGGCCGCCCCCTGGAACCCGGCCCCCACCTCCACCCCCTTGATGGCCTGGATGGAGGCCACCGCTCCGGCGAGCCGACCGTCCAGCTTCCTGTCCCAGGACACATGCGCCCCCAGTCCCACCGGCACCCCAGTGGCCACCACCTGGAAGGTGCCACCCAGGGTGTCGCCCGCCTCCTTGGCCCGGTCGATGGCCTCCATCATGGCCGACGCGGCGTCCTCATCCAGGGCCCGGACCGGTGAGGCGTCGGAGGCGGCGTTCAGATCCTCCGGAAGCTCTTCCGGCTCGTCCGCCTCCACCGCCCCGATGGAACGGACGAAGGAGCCCACCCGGATCCCAAGTTCTCCGAGAAGCCGCTTGGCCACGGCACCGCAGGCTACCCGCGCCGCCGTCTCCCGGGCCGAGGCCCGCTCCAGGATGTCCCGGGTGTCCTCCCGCCCATACTTCAGAACTCCCACCAGGTCGGCATGCCCCGGACGGGGAAGGTACATACGCCGGAGGGCCTTCGGGTTCTCGTCCGGCTCCGGCGGGAGGTGCGCCATCGCCGTCGTCCAGTTCTCCCAGTCCCGGTTCCATACCACCATGGCGAGGGGCGAGCCGAGGGTCTCCCCCAGGCGGACGCCGGAAAGAAGCTCTGCCCGGTCCGACTCGATCTTCATCCGCCGCCCCCGACCGTAGCCCGCTTGCCGTCGGGTCAACTCCGGGTCCACGTCCCGGGCCGTTTCCAGGGGAAGACCTGCGGGAACTCCTTCCATGAGGGCCACCAGGCCCTTTCCATGGGACTCGCCTGCAGTCCGGAAGTCCAATCGACGAAGGGTCATTCCTCACTCCGGACGAAAAAAAGCCGCCCCAAGGCGGCTCTCGAGGTAGGGTTTCCGTGCATGGTACGGCCCTGGGCCATTGAACTCCACCACCGGAGCCCGGAGGACTCCGCGTTCGAGAGAAGGTGCCGCCCGGCCCGGCGCGTGTCCAGACCGGGCGGCGCCAACCCACGGGTCAGTCCACTCCCCTCCGGAGATCACCGACCGTGACATTCACCACCACCACTCCCCCTCCCTCGGTGGGCCCCGACAACTTGACCACAATGCACTCATCGGGGATGGGCGGGTTCTGCAGGTCATCCCCGAAATCCACCGGAGCTGGTCCGCAGGCGCTAGGGTTCTCATCCGAAAAGGGAAGGGTCGCGCGGACCGGACCGAGCATCGTATCTCGGATGTGCGCTTGCCCCAGGAGTTCAAAATGCTGTGTGCCGTGGATCTCAATCACTCCGTCTCCGACCGGGACGAAAGCAAGGCTCACATGTCCGTCAGCATCGAGCGGCCCACCCGAATGCGAAGGGTGGAGGGCTACTCCGGCACCACCTGGAGCGGTTAGGACCTCCCCTTCAAGACGGAGGTCCGGGTCAAAGAAGTAGGTAGCGAACAGGCCCCGCCCCACGCTCAACCGACCGTCATGGTTCGATGCCACCCCCATGACTCGCTCATCGGCGTTACCCGTGAGGTCCGTGACGGTGGTTACCCTCGTGAAGGCCTCATCCTCCGCGTCCCAGTAGAAGATTCTGCCCACGGGCTCCACAGCACCTTCGCCTACCACGACTGCCGACCGATCGGTTGAGTGGGCAATGAAGGT
>SKSR01000319.1 GCA_007122885.1 Gemmatimonadota bacterium | reverse complement strand
GCCTCCTGGTGCGCCGGAGCCCGGGTGGGGAAGTTGGTGGGGGCGGACGGGACCATGGCGGGAGGTGTCGGGTCCGCCGCCCTCCGGTTCGGGGAGTGGACCGTGGGCGCTTTGGCGGTGGTGAACGCCCTGGGCGACGTTCTGGACCGGAAGGGGCGGATCGTGGCGGGGGCGCGGGGTGTGGAGGGAACGTTTCTGTCGTCGGACCGTCTTCTCCGAGAGGGGGCGACGCAGGCCGAGGGAGGGAAGGGACCGGAGGCGGCCGCCGGCGGTGTGGAGAACACAACTTTGGCCGTGGTGGCCACCGATGCGCCGCTGGATCAGGTGGCTCTGGGGAAGGTGGCCCGGATGGCGGGCACGGCCCTGGCCCGGAGGATCTCGCCGGTCCATACTCCTTTCGACGGGGATGTGGTGTTTTCCCTGTCCACGGGGCCGTTGGAGAAAGGGGGAAAGGCGCCTCCGCTGGAGCTACTTGCCCTTGGCGTGGCGGCCCGGGACGCACTGGAGGAGGCCATCTTGCGGGCTGTGACGGAGAACCGGAATAGCGGGGGACCGGCGGGAGAGCCCCGGACGTAAGAGGAGTCCATGGAGACGTTGATTCTCTTCGACATCGACGGGACGCTGGTCCGGGGCGGGCCCGCCAAGGCGTCCTTCCAGCAGGCCATGGAGAGGGTGTTCGGCACTCGGGGCCGGGCCGCCACGTGGGAGTTTTCCGGGAAGACGGACCCGCAGATCGCCCGGGAGATACTGGAGGACGCAGGTGTGCCTCCGGAGGAGGTGGATCGAGGTCTGGACGCCCTCTGGAACGCCTACCTTACGGAGATGGAAACTCGGATCGCGGAGGATCCGCCTGCGGTCCTTCCTGGTGTGCGGGAGCTCCTGGAGCGGTTGGTGGAAGAGACGGAGGTGGCGCTGGGCCTGGTCACCGGGAACATCGCCGGGGGGGCCGACCTGAAGCTCGGTGCCGTGGGGTTGAGGGAGCTTTTCGCCGTTGGGGGCTTCGGCTCCGATCACCCGGATCGAAACGAGCTGCCGGGCATCGCCATGGGGCGGGCTCGTGGTAGATGGGGGGTGGACTTTGTCCCTGAAGCGGTGGTGGTCGTCGGCGATACCCCCAGGGACGTGGTGTGCGGCCGGCATGCGGGAACGCGGACGGTGGCCGTGGCCACCGGGCGTTTTTCGGAGGAGGCGCTGGCGACCACCGAACCCGACCGGCTCCTTCCGGACCTTTCCGAAACCGGGCGGGTCCTTGAGGCGATTCTGGACTCCAGGGGAGGTGCGGGTCCGGGATAGGTTCCAGGAGGGAGGTGGGTCGTCCTGAGACCCAACGAAACCACGAACCGTGGCGGAAGGCCGCCGAAGGAGATCGGGCGTGTCGAAGCGAAGAGCACAACGCAGGGCCGAGCAGCGTCGGGAAGGTGAAACCGGGGGTGGGGGCCAGGGAGCCGGCTGGATCTACTGGGTCCTCGGGGGAGCGCTCCTCATCGCGGCCATTTCCGTGGGCGTGAACGTGTTTACGGGGATGGGATCCGGGGCGATGGAGCCGGTGGAGCTGGAGGGTCTCGACGATCCTCAGGAGCTCGTGGAGTTCGCCGATCCGGTGGAGCTGGGTGACCCCGACGCCCCCGTCACCATCGTGGAGTTCGCCGACTATCAGTGCCCGGCCTGCCAGCAGTACGCCAGCCAGGTCCTTCCGTCGGTGAAGTCCCAGTTGGTCGACGAGGGCCGCGTCCGTTACCGCTTCTACGACTTCCCGTTGGTGGAGATGCATCAGAATGCGTTCTACGCCGCCCGGGCGGCCCGGTGCGCCGGAGAGCAGGAGCGATACTGGGACTACCACGACGAACTCTTCCTCCACCAGAGCACCTGGGCCGCCAGCGGCAATCCCAGGAGCCACTTCACCGGCTACGCCGATGATCTGGGTCTGGACGTGAATGACTTCGAATCCTGCCTCCGGAGCGACCGGTACGCGGACGTGGTGACGGCGAACCAGATGCTCGGCCGCCAGCTCGGCGTCTCGGGTACCCCGACGATTTTCGTGGATCGCGGGGACGGCGCCGCCATACGGGTCCAGGAGTGGACGTTCGCCAACATTTTGGCAGCCGTGGAAGGAGAATCGGACGGATGACGACGACGGCCCCTGGACGGACGGAAGGCCCGGAGAGCGGAGAGATGGCCACGGTCCGGCTCCTGTTCGTGGACGAGGGATCCTACCGGCACGAGGATGTAAGGGTGCCCGCCGAGAGCGTGGAACGCTACGAACGGCTCATCGACCTCTTGCAGGAGGAGCCCGCGGTGTTGAAGCGGACCTACGTGGATCTCGGCCGCCTGTGCGCCGCGCACCTGGTCCCGGAGGAGTGAGCGGAGCCGGCTAAGGGACTCGGGAGCGGGCCCGTTCCCGGGTCCAGGCGGAAACGATGGGGGGTGGCCAGCTCCCGCTCCGAGCACCATGAAGGATCTCCCGGGCCTCGGCCTCCGCCCGGTCCGCGGTGGCGTGGTCCACCCAGCCCCGGTCCACCGCTTCCTCGAGTTGGTCTCGGTCCAGTAGGGTCGGGCTCCCTCCCGGGGGCCACCAGACGTCCAGGAAGAGGTCGGTGGTGTGCCAGGTGCTTGCGGAGCGGAACTCCACGGGAGTGAGCACGTTGGCGTAGAGCCCGGTGAAGGTCCCGTCGGCCCGGTGGAAGCGGCCGATATCGTGCCACACCCCAGGAAAGGTGAACCAGACCACGTCGGATCCGGATTCCAGGACGGTCCGCCCCTCCCGTTCCATGGGCGGCGAAAACTCGATCTCCCGGGCCAGCGTGACCTTCACATCGTCCCGGTCGTGGATCAGGTCCTGGACGAAGACCTCTTCCCGATTCGGTGGCCGGCGGTAATGGATGTGGACCCGGGGTGGGGGACATTCCTCCAACATCACCCGGCTTCCGCCACTCGCCCTTCGGCTCCGACGGTTTCTTCCCCTCCGGAACCGATCGCTTCGATGAAGACCTCCATGACGCCTCCACAGACGGCCGGGCTCCAGGAAAGGAGGTCTTCGGTCAGGTCCACGTGTACGGTTTGGGACCGGCCGGTCCGCATGACCTCCCGGGCGGCTTCCAGGACCTCTCCTTCCCCACAGCCGCCTCCCACCGTTCCCACCAGGTCCCCCTCACCGTGCACCAACATCTTGGTTCCCACCTTTCTGGGGGTGGATCCTTTCGCCGAAACGATGGTGGCCAGCGCCGCGGTCCGTCCCTCGTCTCGCGCCCGCACCACCGCTTCATAGAGCTTTCGGTCCTCGTATCGATGCACCGGGTCCCTCCAGGCTTCACTCGTCCAGAAACCGCCGGGCCACTTCCTCCACATCTCGGAGAGGACGTCCGGAACCTCCCCGTCGGTGGAGAATGAGTTCGGCGGCCACGCTCACCGCGATCTCCTCCGGGGTCTGGGCACCCAGATCGAGACCCACGGGGGCGTGGATCCCTTCGAGCCGCTCTCTTTCGATCCCCTCGTCCCGCAACTGAACGTACGTGGCTCGAACCCGACGACGGCTCCCGATCATACCGATGTAGGACGGCTGAGGTTCGGTCCGGAGGAGACGGCGTAGGCACTCGTAGTCGTATCGGTGTCCCCGGGTGATCAGGACCACGTGGCTCCACGAACCCACGGAGACGTGGGAGAAAGGGTCCGAGAAATCCACCCGGGCCACCTCCTCCGCTTCGGGGAAGCGCTCCCGGCTGGCGAAGCGGGGCCGGTCGTCCAACACCACCACCCGGAAGTCGAGAAGCGCACCCACCGTGCAGAGGGGCCGTGCGATGTGCCCGGCTCCCACGATGAGGAGTTCGGATTGGGGGAGATGGAGCTCCAGGTAGATGCGCACTTCCCCGTGGGTCCCCCGAAGTGTATGCACCCCTTCCCGGGGGATCGTTCGCCTTTCCGTCCGGGAGAAGGGTTCCGCCGACTTCGAAGCGCCGGCGGAAATCGCCCCATGCAAAGCCTTCCTTCCCAGCTCGGTCGCGGCCCGGTCCAGGGATTCCTCGCCCAACGTTCCTTCCACGGATTCGGGCTCCACCAGGAGTCGGCGTCCCGGGGCCGCCGACTCCTTTCCCTCTTCTCCCTCCAGGGTCAGGAGGAGCGCCACGGGTCGACCGGCGCCTCGGCGGTCCAGGATCCGCCGGGCAGCGTCCACGGCGCTCAGGGATCGCCTGTCACCCATGGCCCCGGCGGCCGCCTCTCTGGTCGATCCGGGCCTGGGAGCCCAGGTGTCTCTCGTACTCCTCCGGAGTGTCGATGTCCGCCAGGATCCCAGGGTCGTCCACGGGCACGTGAAGGGTGCCCTTCCGGTGCCTGCGGACCACCGCACGGGCCCCCTCGGGGAGGTCCGGAGTTTCCAGCTCCTGGAAGAGGGTGCGGGAAAAGAGGACCGGGTGGCCGGTGGTATCTCCGACGGTGGGAACCGCCAGGAGGGGCCGTGATCGGTGGAAGGCCCGGAGGATCTCCCCGATGGTTTCGGAACGGACCATGGGGTGATCCACGGGATGGAGGAGGAGCCCCAGCAAGGCTGGGTCCGATGTAGCCTGGAGGTGGGCGAGGGCGACACGGATCGAGGAAATGGGACCCTCTTCCGGGTCGAAGTTCTTCACTACCCGTGCACCGAGCCTTCGGGCCTCGGCGGCCGTAGGGTCCTGGAGGTGGCGCACCACGACCACCACCGGAGCGCACCCCGCCCGGGTCAAGGCCCCGCATACCCGTGAGAGAAAAGTCCCGTCCCCGATCTTCATGAGGGCCTTGGGGGAGCCCATGCGGGCGGATCGACCCGCCGCGGGGACGACTCCGGCTACCGCGGACCCGCTCATGGCGCTGGATAGGCCTCGTAGAACCCCTTGTCCCCTTGGGCCAAGCGGACCACGGGAGCGCTCGGCTCGAATCGCTCGCCCCACTGGGCCCGGAACTCCTCCAGCTCCTTCAGAACCCTCCGTGGATGGAGGGAGTCCGCGTAGCGGAGGAGCCCTCCCCGGAAGGGAGGAAAGCCCGTCCCCATGATCATGGCCAGGTCCACGTCCGCCGCCGAAGGGGCCACGTTCTCCTCCAGGACCCGGGCAGCCTCGTTGATCATGGTCAAGACCAGCCTTCGTTGGACCTCGTCCCTGGAGGGGTTTCGGCGGGTCCTGGGGACGGAGCTTCCCAGGACCTGGTAGATCGCCGGGTCCACCCCCGCTTCCTTACCCTTCTTGTACCGGTAGAACCCCGACCCACCCTTCACCCCCAGTCGACCCGACTCACCCAGGGCCGCCAGGGGAGGGGCGGGCTCCAGTCGGCTTCCGAACGCCTCGTGCAAGACCCGGCCGGCGTGGCCCACCACGTCGATTCCCACCTCGTCCACGAGACGGAGGGGGCCCATGGGAAGTCCGAAGTCCACGGCCGCTTGATCCACCGTTTCCACCGCGGCGCCTTCCGCCAGGAGGTGACCGGCCTCGTTGAGATAAGGACCCAAAATCCGATTCACGACGAACCCGGGGCCATCCCCCACCACCACGGGCACCTTGCCCAGCGCCACTGCGAACCGGTGGACGGTCGCCGCGGCCTCGTCCGAGGTCCTCGGTCCCCGGACCACCTCCACCAGCGGCATCCGGTGAACCGGGTTGAAGAAATGCATCCCCACCAGTCGTTCCGGCGCCTCCAATCCCTCCGCCATCTCGTCTACCCTCAAGGTGGACGTGTTCGTGGCCAAGGCTGCGTGCCCGGCCGTCCTTTCTTCCAACTCCGAGAACACGGAGCGTTTCACCTCCAGGCGCTCCACTACTGCCTCCACCACCAGGTCCAGGCCCCCGAACCCCGAGTAGTCCACCCCTCCCGAGATCCGATCCATCCCTCGTTGAGCCTCCCCTTCCGAAAGTCGTCCGCGGCCCACCGCCTTGTCGAAGAGGGAGCGGGCGTGGTCCAG
Organism: Gemmatimonadota bacterium; assembly: GCA_007122885.1. Lineage (GTDB taxonomy): Bacteria > Gemmatimonadota > Gemmatimonadetes > Longimicrobiales > Gaopeijiaceae > SKSR01. Next base: position 13,189 of record SKSR01000319.1, on the reverse strand, counting down.
GGCCTGGGCCACCGGCTCATGCTCCAGGTCCTTGATCCGGACCGCCACCCCGTGGTATGCGGCCAACTGAGCGATGCCGCCCCCCATCACCCCGGCGCCGACCACCCCCATTCGCTTCACCTCCCGACCCTGGACCTCCGGGTTCAAGCCCCTTCCCTTTCGGGCCCCCTCCCTCAGGCGGAAGACGTGGACGAGGGACTTCGTCACGGGGGAGACGAGCAGCTCCCCGGCGGCGGTGGCTTCCAGCTCCAGGGAGCGTTCCACCGACCGGCCCAGGCCGTCCCGCAGGACATCCAGGATTTTCAGTGGGGCGGGATAGTGACCTCCCGATCGGGAGAGGACGCGTTTGCGGGCCGCCCTGAGGATCACCCTGCGCCCCGGAGGAGATTCCTCCAGGAGCTTCTTGAAGAACCCACGCCGACCACCGGTGCGGATGGGTCCCTTCTCCACCCGCTCCAGAGTGAAGTCCCGAACCGCCTCGTCGAGGGTGGCTGACGGGAGGAGGGCGTCCACGAGCCCGGTCTCATGAGCCTTTCGGGAGGAGACCCGCTTCCCGGTCAAGAGGATATCCAGGGCGGCCTGAAGCCCGATCAAACGAGATAGGCGGGTGGTCCCTCCCCATGCCGGAAGAATGCCGAGTTGGACTTCCGGCAATCCGAGCCGGGTTTCCTCGTCATCGGCGGCCACCCTGTAGCGGCAGGCCAACGCCAGCTCCAGGCCGCCTCCCAGGCACGCGCCTCGAATCGCCGCCACCGTGGGGATGGGAAGTTGCTCGACCTCCAGAAAGATGGCCTGTCCCAGCCGGCTCGCCTCGGCTCCCTCCAGCGGGCTCTGGATATCCGCGATGGCCTCCACGTCGGCGCCGGCGATGAAGATCCGCGGATTGACGCTCCGGAAAACGGCGGCCCGCACACGGCCCCCTTCGATCCCCTCCTGGAGCTGCTCCACGCAATCCATCAAGCGACGCAGGACCCCTTCCGAAAGGATGTTCGCCGACCGCTGCGGGTCGTCGAAGGTGACCCACGCCACTCCCTCCTCGTCCACCTCCAGCGTGGGGGTCGGGGCCATCTGCGGCTCGGTCATGGTCATCAAAGCCTCTCGCTGAAATGGTGGGAAGTCGGCAGGTTGGGGCTCGAACCACTCCGCCCCGAGACCCGTATCCGGGCCCCGGGGCGGAGGGTTTGCCGTCGAATGTCGGAGTGGCGGGGCGCTCGACTCGCCCGCCGCGTCAGAAGACGGGTCGGATCTCCGCGTTCTCTTCCAGGAGGCGGAGCTCGATGGGCTCGCCTCGCTCCAGGGTCACCGGTTCGTTCCAGTAGAGCTCGTCGAAGGGGAGACGGTAGCGGGTGTGAACCCACCACTCTCCCGGCTGGACGTGGAAGCGCACGGTGCCGTTGGCGTCCGTGGTGTCCCGAACGATCTCCCGTCGCATTTCCGACAGCTTTTGCTGGACCACCTGTGGGTAATCGGCATAGGCTACGTCTTCCCACGCCTCCAGCTCCAGCCGGAACGCTTCCAGCTCTTCGAAGGCCTCCTCCTGAAGCTGGGTGAACTCCTGGAACGCCTCCTCCCGCTCCTGGTCGGCGGCGAGCATGACGTCCTCCACCTCGGTGAACTCGTTGAAGAGCTCGTGGTATCGGCCCTCGGCCGGACTGTACAGCTCCAACTCCTCGTCGATCTCCTGGAGACGGTCCCGGGCCTCCTGCCACTCGATCTCGGCGTCGCGCCACCGCTCCTGCGCTTCGGCGATCTCGTCCCGGGCCTCGATGAGATCTCCGGGCATCTCGGGCTCGGGCTCGGGAGCCGCGGCCGCCAACGAGTCGAAGATGGCATCCCGGTCGAACGGGAGGAGCTGGACCTCCAGGTCCTCGAGGGGCTGGGTCAAGAGCTCCTCGGTCTCCGGATCGATGTCCTCCACCTCGGCCGTCACGACCAGCTCGGCTTGACCGCACCCCGCCACCAGGAGCCCGGCCGTAGCCAGGACCCACAGGCTGCTCGACTTCATCATCTGCCTCCGCCGTTGGTTTCCTTCAAGGGGCTGGCAAAGTACCATCCGACCCGGCCGACATCAAGTCGCCGTGCGCCTTTCGGGACGTTGCCTCTGGCCCGGATCCCCATCGGGCCCCTCCGAGTGAACGGAGGGTCACCGATCTCCGCCCTCGAACATGGAGGCGGGACCGAAAAGAAGGACCCTGGGCTCTCCCAGCTCCCGGGCGGCGTCCCGAACGCCTTCGGCGGAATGGGTCCAAATCTCTTCCTCAGGGTCGCTTACGGTTCCGTGGACCATCAACTCCCGAGCCATGCGCCGGGCGTGGGCTTCGGGTTCGGCGAGCTCGTGAAGGAGAGCCGACCGAAAGCGCCGTCGCCGCTGGTGAAAGAACTCCTCGGTCTCCGCTTCGTCGGCCAGGGAAGAAACGAGCTGTCTCACCTGTTCCTCCCAACGATCGGTTCTACGGGGATCCACGGTGAGCTGGAGGACGAGGGCCGTTCCGTCGGGAACGGTCCTGGGTCCGACCTCAACGGAGAAGAGGCCGGGATCGGGCGGCGAAGGGGTAAGGCGCTCCGTGAGTATGTGTGCCATGAGCTCCAACATCGTCCAGGACATGTCTCCCGGGGCCGGGTAGGCGAAGACGATCCAGGTGCTCGTCACCTCCCGGTCCACCACCCTCCGTTCTCCTCCGTCCCACGGCCGGCTGCCCGAGGCGGGTCCGGAGCCCAGGTCCCCGTTGTCCACCCTCCGTGCTCGGCTGAACCAGGAAGGAAGCTCCTCGGGTTCGAACGGGCCCACCGCTGCGCCCTCCACCAGCTCCCGTGAAAAGAGTCGGGCGCGGTGTTCGTTCAGTTCCTCCATGGTGGCTTCCATGACCCCTTCTCGCCGCCCCTGTGGCGGCCGGGCCCAGGGATGGGTGGGACCGGCGAGCAACTGCCATTTCTCCTGCTCGAAGTCCCGGACGGGGGCGCCCTCCTCGAACGCCACTCGCTCCAGAACCCGGTTCCTGGCCGTCTGGAAGGCAGACTGAGGAAGGGGGTGGCGGAAAAGGAGCCCTTCGAGTCGGTCCAGAGCCTCCCTCCAGGTCTCCCGGGGCGCCACCAGGGTTACCAGGGTTTCCTCCTGTTCCACTGTCACGGTGATCTCGGAGAGGAAGGAGCGGAGCCGCCGGTTCCCCTCCTCCTCCAGGGCCCTCGCGGTGATCCAGCTGAGGCCCGACCGATCTTCCGGGTCCTGGGCGAAGCCGCTGGGAAAGGCCAAGGTGAAGGCGGCCATGGTCCCCCAGCTCCGCACGTGCGCTCCCGGTCGATCCTGGGCTTCCGGCTCCTCCTCCGTCGATTCCGGATCCGCCCCGGCCGGGGGCCCCTCCGGAATGGTGTCCGGAAGGGCGTCCTGGCCCGAAGTGGACAAGGGACGGGTCTCCGTGGGCGACGGGTCACCCGCCACGCGGAGTGGTCCGGTGGGAGCAGGGCCGGGCGGTGCCGCCCAGGTCGCCACGGTTTCGGACTCGACCCCCGACCCACCTTCCTCGGCGGGCGGGCCCGAGGGGACGCCGAGCATCCCTGCGAGCCCCAGGAGCGGGAGGACGGGAAGCGGTGGTATCATGGATGCACCTCCCCGGTGACGGGGCTCGCCTGGACCAGCTCTTCCAGATACGTGGCCATTCCATCCCGGTCCACGCTGGTGAGCCGATCCAGGTACCGGACCGCGCTTTCGGGCTCTCCCGTACCTTCCATCCGGCGACCGAGCACGTTGGCCAGACCACCGGGAGTTCGAGCCTCCATGAGGATTTCCCGGTGGAGCTGGCGAATGGCTCCCTCCACCTGGTCGTTGCTGAGGTTTTCGGCCACCTCCCGTCGAAGCTCCTGGATCCGGGATCGGACCTCCGCCGATTGCTGAGGAAAGGCCGCCCCGGCGACGGCCACGACCGCTCGGTCTCCCACCTCCCATACCTCCACCGATGCTTCGTAACGCCCAGGTCGCTCGCGGAGCTGCTGTGAGAGGAGGATTCCCGCCACGAGGCTTCGGGGGTCGTCGACGGACGAGGCCGGGTAGGCCTCGCCGTACCAGTGCCGGAGCACTTCGGGGTCGGGGGTGGGCTCGTCCGATGGGGAATCGCGTGGGGCCTCCACCTCCGAAGGCTCCTCCTCAGGTGCGGGTAGCCCCAGCTCCAGGAGTGCGGCCAGGATCGCCTCCGTGGCCACCGGTCCCACCAGGACGAGCTGGGTCTGATCTCGCCTGTGCGTCCGGTGCCACGTGGCCAGCAGGTCCTGGAATCCCGTGGCCTCCAGGGTCCCGACGCGCCCGGCGGGGGGAGGGATCTCCGGAGCCATCCGGGACCGGAGTCGCTGGGCCAGGACCCCGCCCGGAGTCTCCTGGGCCCGTTCCAGATCACTGAGGACCCGCCGGCGTGCGCTTGCGAACTCGCCCGGATCAGGTTCGGCCATGGCTCGCCGGAGGACCCAGACCAGATGATCGAAGTCCGCCGGGGGGCCCGTGACCGTGTAGGCGATTCCCGCCCCGGTGCGGACGCCTTCCACCCGGGCTCCCACCTGGTCCGCCACCCCTCGGGCCCTCTCCACTCCCATTCGCATGAGAATCTCTCCGAAACCTCCCTCCCAGGATCGTTCCCGGAGGGGGATGTGGAGGCGGAGGGCCATCACGGGTGCCCCAGGCGCCCGAGTGACCACGGTACGTGGGCCCCACGGGGGCGTAAGGACCGTGTCGGGGACCAGGGGGTCCCCCGGCGCCTGTGTCTGGCCGGGAACCGAGGCTACGGGAGGGTCTTCCGCCGGAAAAGGGTCTTCCGCTGAAGAGGGCGCTTCCACTGAGGAAGGGGTTCGCCAGAGGACAGGGTCTGCCCCGGGCAACGGGTCTCCCCCCGGGAGAAGGAAACAGGCCAGGAGGAGGGTGGGCGACATCATACCCCTTCTCCCGGGTTGGCCCCGGGGCTCGGACGAGTCGGGGGTGGTCCCGCTAGGGAATGGCTCCGGAAAGCAGGTAGTCCTGCGGGTTCACGGGCCGGCCGTCCACGTGGACCTCGTAGTGGAGGTGGGGAGAGGTGGCGACTCCGCTCCGTCCGACCCGGGCGATGATCTCGCCCCGTTCCACTTCTTGACCCTCTCTCACCAAAGCCTCCGAGGTATGGCTGTAGAGGGTGGAGTATCCGTGCCCGTGCTCGATCTCCACGACGAGACCATGTCCCGCACGACGGGAGACATCCGTGACCCGACCGTGCGCCGAGGCCACGATCGGGGTTCCCTCCGGGGCGGAAACGTCGATGCCGTGATGCGGGAGCTCCCGGTTGTGAACCGGGTGCATTCTTGCGTTGGTGAAGCCGCTGCTCACGTAGCCCGGTGTGGGAAGGATGGAAGGGATCGCTTCCAGGAGCTCGCGATGGGCGGCGAGCGAATCGGAAGCTTCGGCCATGCTCGTTCGGAGGAGCTCCGTTCGGCGCTCCAGTGCGCGCAAGTCGTATTGCACCGCGAAGGCTTCCGCCCCCAGCTCCGGGTCGGTCTCCCAGAGCTCCCCGGATGCCGGGTCCGGCGTACCGGGCCCTCCCACACCGACCTCGAGCACCTCCTGGTCCAGGCTGTCCAGCCCGGCCACCGCGCGGAGCTCCCGGTCCCGTTCCACCAGATGGGAGAGGTTCCGGTCCAATGCTTCCACCCGGTTTCGCGCTTCCTCCAACTCCTCCACCAAGAGCGTGTTCTGTCGCTCCAGTTGAAAAGCGCGGATCTGGTGAAGGGTTCCGCTTCCCACGGTGAAAAGGACGACGGCGACGGCGACGGAGGCGATCACGAGACCGAGGGCGAGCCCTATCATGGCCCGGGGGCGAATCAACCACTGGCGTACCGGTTGATCGTCGTCTCGTACGAGAAGGATCCTCCACCGCGGTACCTGCATGAACCTCCTGCTTCTTCCGCCCCATCCGCAGCCACGCGAGGGTGACCCGAAGCTCGGGAACGGGCCACGAGGAACGGCTGTACATCCGGACAAAGAGCGCTCCAACGTACCCGGGGCCCTTTGCGAAAGTCAAGGAGCTCGGTTGCATCACGAGGACGATGGACCCATCGCCTCCAGGGGCTTTTTGGGGAACAGGCCGGCCCCCTTCTCCACCCTTCGGCCACGCAGATCCAGCTCCCCCAGTTCGTCCAGGGTGGGCGGTTCGTCCAGACCCAGGCCACGGGACAGCTCCTCCATTTTCGCCGGCATCACCGGGAAGAGGAGGGCCGTGAGGGCGGCCAGGGCTCGAGCCAGGGTGGCCAGGGTCTCGTCCAGCTCGGTCTCCCGGCCCTCTTCTTTCGCCTGGGCCCACGGCTGGCGCTGTTCCACGTAGCCGTTGGCTTCCCGGGCGAAGTCCATGGCTGCGGCCATGGCCTCGTGGACGCGCAGGGCCTCCATGGCCTCCCGGTACCGTCGGCGAGCCTCGTCCTCCTGGGCCCGAAGGCCCTCCCCGGGAGCAGGAGGGATCGCTCCGTCCCGGTACCGGACGATCATGGAGATCACCCGGCTGGCCAGGTTCCCCAGGATGTTGGCCAACTCCTCGTAGCGCGCCAGGAAGCGCTCGGGCGTATACGAGGCGTCGTGGCCCGTAGGCATCTCCCGGATGAGGTACCAGCGAACCGCGTCCTTCCCGAACTCCTCCTCAAGGGCCAGGGGGTCCACCACGTTCCCCATGGACTTGGACATTTTCGTTTCACCGGCCACCCACCAGCCGTGGGCCAGGATTCGCCGGGGGAGGGGGAGGCCGGCCCCCATGAGGAGGGTGGGCCAATAGACGGCGTGGGTCGTCAGGATGTCCTTTCCGATGATGTGGAGGTCCGCCGGCCACCACGAGCCCGATACATCGTCGAAGCCCTCTCCCTCAGGTGTGATCGCTCCGGAGGCGGTCACGTAGTTGATCAGGGCATCCACCCAGACGTAGGTCACGTGCTCGGGGTCGAAGGGAAGAGGCACCCCCCAGGCCAGGCGCGAGCGGGGCCGGGAGATGGAGAGGTCCGACAGGGGTTGCCGAAGGAAGCCCAGGACCTCGTTCTGCCGGGACTGAGGAAGGATCCAGTCGGGATTCTTCTCCAAGTGGCGAACCAGATCCTCCTGAAACCTGCTCATGCGGAAGAAGTAGTTCTTCTCCTCGATCTCCCGGACGGGCCGATTGCACTCCGGGCACGCTCCCTCGGAGGTCAGGTCCTTGGATGTCCAGTACCGCTCCTCATGGACGCAGTACCAACCACTGTACTCGTCCTCGTAGATCAACCCCCGCTCCTGGAGGCGGGTAAGGAAAGCCTGGACGACCGCCACGTGCTCCGCCTCGGTGGTCCGTATGAAGCGGTCGTAGGAGATGTCCAGGTGGCCCCAGGCCTCCTCGAAGCGGGCGGCCATCTCGTCGCATAGCTCGATGGGGGTCATGCCCCTCCCGTCCGCCTCCTCCTGGATCTTCTGTCCGTGTTCGTCCGTTCCCGTGAGGAAGAGGACCCGGAGCCCGGCTTGCCGATGGTAGCGGGCTACCGTGTCGGCCAGGAATGTCGTGTATGCGTGCCCGATGTGGGGCTCCCCGGTTGCGTAGTAGATGGGGGTCGTCAGGTAGAAACGGGAGGGACCTTGGCTCACGTGCAGGCTCTTGAATTTCGGTGGCAGAGATTCGGGAAGTCCTTCCGATCGTGCAGGTAGGCTCGGCGGCTCGCGTCCGTCAGGAATCCTCGCGGCGCCGCTTGCCCACCTCCTGGACTTCGCGCTTCAGCTCCTCAAGGGGAACTACCCGTCGCTCGCCGTCGGGAGCCCTCAATCCGATGCGCTCACCCCAGATGTCCACGCTCAGCACCTTTTCCTCCCCTCGGGTGGTCCTGAGGACCTTTCCTTCTCGAGGAAAGCGCCGCCGGGCCTGTACGTAGGTCTCGTGCTCGTACATCAGGCAACACATGAGACGGCCACAGCACCCGGAAATCTGGGCCGGGTTCAAGGAGAGGTTCTGATCTTTCGCCAGTTGGAGGGAGACGGGCTTCAGTTCCGGGAGCCAGGTGGAGCAGCAGAGCTCCCGGCCGCATCGTCCCACACCGCCCAGGAGGGCGGCTTCGTCCCGGACGCCGATCTGGCGGAGCTCGATACGGGTCCGGAAGGTGCGTGCCAGGTCCCGGACCAGGGCGCGGAAGTCCACACGCTTGTCGGCGGTGAAATAGATGGTGAGCTTCTTTCGGTCGAACTGCCATTCGGCCTCGGTGATCTTCATCTTCAGGCTGTGCCGCTCCACCGCCTTCCGGGTTTCGGTCCGGACCCGGTCCTCGTCCCGTCGGAGCTCTTCGATCCGGTCCACCTCGTCCTTCCGGGCCGCCCGGACGATCCTTTTTTCCGGCGTGGGCGTGCTGCATCCGCCGGAGCCGGAGCACTTCCTCTCCGCCACCGTACCGACGGCGGTCACCTGTCCCAGATCCTCGCCCCGATCCGCCTCCACGATCACGTGGGACTCGGGCGCCACATCCATGCCGCTCGCCAGAAAGTAGTCCTTTCGGGTGCCTTTGAATCCCACCTCGGCGAAAGTGCTCATGGAGACCCACCTTCTTCCTGCCACGATCCCATGCCCTCGTACTTCCGCCACCGCCCCTCCAGGAGTTCGTCCGTGGACAGAGCGGCGAGCTCTTCCACGTTCCGGACGAGAGCTTCCCGAAGGAGCTCCCCGGCCTCCTCCCAATCCGAGTGCGCCCCACCGGCCGGCTCGGGAACCAACTCGTCCGCCACCCCCAGCTCCAGGAGGTCCTTGGAAGTGAGACGGAGGGCTTGGGCCGCCTTGTCCCGGTGCTCGGCCGACCTCCAGAGGATGGCCGCGCAGCCCTCCGGCGAGATGACCGAGTAGACGGAGTGCTCCAGCATGAGGATCCGGTCGGTGACCCCCAGCGCCAGGGCCCCGCCCGATCCGCCTTCGCCTATGACGACGGAAATAAGAGGTACAGGGAGACTGGCCATCGCCCGGAGGTTTCGAGCGATGGCCTCGGCCTGGCCACGTTCCTCCGCCCCGATGCCCGGGTAGGCCCCCGGCGTGTCGATGAGGGTGATCACCGGGCGGTGGAACTTCTCCGCCATCCGCATGAGGCGTAGCGCCTTGCGATAACCCTCGGGGTGGGGCATCCCGAAGTTGCGTCGGAGGTTCTCTTTCATGTCCCGGCCCTTCTGGTGGCCGATGACCATGACCGATTCCCCGTTCAGACGGGCCCAGCCTCCGACGATGGCGGCGTCGTCCCGGTAGGCCCGATCCCCGTGGAGCTCGATCCAGTCCGTGAACACCCGCTCGATGTAGTCCAGGGTGTAGGGCCGTTGCGGGTGGCGAGCCACCTGGACCTGCTGGATGGGGGAAAGGTCGCGAAACGTCTTTTCCCTCAACGCGTGGAGTTTCCGACGCAATCCGTCGAGTTCGTGCGAGACATCGATCTTCTTCTTGTCCGCCATCTGGAGGAGCTTTCCGATCTCCTCCTCCAGCTCGACGATGTCTCGTTCGAAGTCCAAGTGCGGAGCGGAAGCCAACGGGTCCTCCCGGTGAGGGGTTCCGACTGTTGGGGAATATTAACGGGGCTTCCCGGCCCGGGAGAAGGGACGGGCCCCTCCCCGGTCAGGTCTCCTTCCGACCGATCCAACGGGGAAGCTCGGGTGGCCGATACTCCGCCAGGAGGCCCATGAGGCGGGCCGGGTCCGAGGCGATCTGCACGAGATCCCGGTGCTGGCGCCCGATGAACCCTTCCCTCGTCCCGTGGTCCAGAAGGTCCGCGAGAGGCCCGTAGAAATCGTAGATGTTCAAGAGGCCGCATGGTTTGCGATGGAACCCCAATTGGGCCCATGTGACCACTTCCAGGAACTCCTCGAGGGTGCCGAGCCCCCCGGGCAGGGCCACGAAGGCGTCCCCCAACTCGACCATCGTGGCCTTCCGCTCATGCATGGACTCCACTATCCGGAGCTCCGTGAGCCCCTGATGAGCCACCTCCCGGTTCATCAGAGCTTTGGGCATGACGCCGATCACTTCCCCGTCGCCCTCGAGCATGGTTTCCGCCAGCCGACCCATGAGCCCCATCCGGGACCCGCCGTAGACGAGCCCCAGTCCTCGCCGGAGGAGCTCGTCCCCGAAGGCTGCGGCGGCCTCCAGGTAGCGCGCGTCCTCTCCCGAACTCGACCCGCAGAACACACAGACTCGGTTCATTGCTCCTCCGTCTCGGAATCGCCGGGGTGGCTCCCCTGTACAAGCTCCAGAGGCTCCACGTGGGAGTAGCCTTCGTATCGCCCCCAGTAGCGGGCTTGGGCCCGGAGAAAGGAGGGGGCCAGGTGGGGGGGAGGCTCCTCCTTCTCCCCGTAATGCGCCGCCAGCTCCAGCTTTCTCTCCAGGATCCCATCCAGTGGTACGAACAGCGTGGGGCTGAAGTCGGGGCCCGTCCGGGATCCGCTGTAACCGTAGATCCACTCCACCTTCCCGCCTTTCTCCAGGAGAATCTCGCGGATGGAGCGGTGGGCCGGATCCAGGTCGGCCTCCGAGTGGACGTAAGCCACAGACGGACCTACCTCGTCCACGGCTCCCGCGATCAGGCGGGCCGCCGCCGGGTCGCCCGCAGGTTCATCCATCCTCAGGTTGCCTACGAAGATCCGGGCCCCCATCCGCCTAGCCGCCGCCTTCGCCGCCTCCTTTTCCTCTTCGGCCGTCCCCCCTCCCAGGACCAGGATCGTCACCGCATCCCCATCTTCCCGGTGCCGCAGGAGGGCCCCGGTGCAGCCGGCTTCCACCTCTCCGGGACGGGCGGCCAGGACCAGAACCTGCGAGGCTCGTGGACCGTCTTCCCCTACCTCGTCGGTCACATTCGGCGTTCGGTGCCCGGTGGCTTCCTCCCCGGCCTCCGCCCCTCCTGTCCCGGGCGCACCGGCCGGTCCGCGAGACCAACCCAGAAGGGCGCCGACCTTCTCCAACAGGTCGTCCCGGGCAAGTGGCTTCGGCAGGACATCGTCGGCGCCGCTCCTCATGGCCCGGTCCAGATAGTCCGGGTGCGTGTAACCGGTGGTGGCGAGAATCGGCGTGTCCGGATGGGCCTCCCGGCTTCGCTCGATGACCTGAAGCCCTTCGAGGCCGGGAAGGTTCAGGTCCGAGATGATCAACCCCCACCCTCCGGCCTCGGCCAGCTCCGCACCCCGGAGCCCGTCCTGGGCCACGGTCACGTGGCAGGGGCCTGCCTCTTCCAGGAGGAAGCGAATGAGGTGCGCCTCGTCCAGGGCGTCCTCCACCAGGAGGACCTTGATGGGCTCGCTCCTCTCCCCGGCTCGGTCGCTCATTCCTGATCCGGCGTGGTCGGCCCCTTGGAGGGGGGTGGTCCCAGGGTTCCTGGCTCCAGGGTGGGGCCTTCGGCTCCCCCGGGCACGGACAGCCCCGCTTCCGTCTCCATGGGCGGCTCCGGAACCCGGAACCAGACGAGAAGGCCCATCGCCATGACCGAAATCCCTCCCAAAACCGTGGTGCTGCCGTAGCCCCAGCCGGCGTAAAGGGGTCCCGCCACCGCGCCCCCGAGGGCGAAGCCCACCTGGCCCAGAGCGACGGTCAGACTGAGCAGGGAGCCCCTTCGGGCGTCGGTCACCAGTCCGGTCAGGAGGGCGGAGAACGGGCTCACCCGCATGGCCACGAGCCCCATCACAAGAAAGAAGAACGGATAAGCGAGCCAGAGCTCCGTGACGACGGGGGTGGTGGCCACCATGGTGATGAAGAGCCCGGTGCACGACAGCAGGATGATCCCCTTCCGCCCCACCTTGTCCGACAGGCGGCCTGCCTGCGGTCCCACAAGGACGTTGGCGACCCCTCCCACCAGGAAGAGTGTGGCGATCTGGGTGCTCGTGGCCCCCAGTTCCCGCTCCAGCCAGGTGGGAAGGTACACCACGTAGAACGACACTCCCAGGAACATGAGAAAGAAGGCCGCGGCCGCCGCCCGAACCTCTTTCCTCCGAAGAAGGCTCCCGTAGCTTCGGACCGCCCCCTTGAAGGTGAGTCGTTCCTTCGCCAGGGCTACTGGAGGCTGGGGGACCCGGAACCAGACGAGGAGGAAGGTCAGAGCCATGGTGGCGGCGAAGACGTAGAATGGAGTCCGGAACCCGAGGCTTCCCGCCAGCACCACGCCCGCCGGGATTCCCACGATCTGACCTACCGCCGCCCCGCTCATGATCCAGCCGGTCGCCCAGCCTCGGCGGTTGTACGGGAAATAGTCACCCACGTACGAGACGGCGGAGCCGCTCAACACTCCGCCGGCGATGCCGGTGAAGATCCGGGCGGCCAGGAAGGACGGGTACCCCTGGACGAAGCCGTGGAGAAGGAGCCCCACCGTCATGATTCCGGACCCCAGCAGCAGGATCCGTCGCCGGCCGATCCGGTCGGATATCGGGCCCGAGATCACCGCAAAGATGCCCACCATGGCCGAGTAGGCGGAGATGAGTGTGCCCAGGAGGGACTCTCGGATCCCGAGCTCGTCCCCGATGATGGGAAGGATGGGAGCGATGATCATGATCTGGCTGCTGGCCGAAAACACGAGCAGCCAGAGGGTGAATACGATGATGAAGGGGGAGGCCTTTCTTTCCGTCAACGGCGGATCCGGTGGGATATCGGCATCCAGTGCCACCTTACTCCCGGTCCCGGTGGTGCACGTACGGGTTCCTTTGGTCCGTGGGCATGACGAGCATCTGCAGAACGTTCACGTGCTCGGGCACGTTCACTACGTAGCAGACGGCATCGGCCACGTCCTCGGGCGTCAACGGGGTGTACCCTTCGTAGACCCGGTCCGCACGGTCCTCGTCCCCCCGGAAACGAACCAGGGAGAACTCCGTCTCCACGGCCCCGGGGTCCACCGTGGAGACCCGGACGCGGGTCCCCACCAGATCCACGTTCATGGCTTCCGTGAGAGCCCGGACGGCGAACTTCGTGGCGTTATAGACGTTCCCCCCCGGATAGACCATGTGCCCGGCGATGCTACCCAAGTTGACCACGTGGCCCCGATCTCGCCGGACCATGGCCGGGAGGAAGGCACGGGCGAAGTGGAGGACCCCCTTCACGTTCGTATCCACCACCTCGTCGAAGGATTCCGGGTCCGCCTCGTGGAGCTTGTCCAGACCGCGGACCAGCCCCGCGTTGTTCACGAGCACGTCCGGGTCCTCGCCCCGCTCCGTCAGCTCCGATGCCAGGGCCTCGGCTCCGGCCCG
>SKSR01000163.1 GCA_007122885.1 Gemmatimonadota bacterium | reverse complement strand
TCCGGGTGCGGCCCCCGGGTCTTCGCCTTCGGCGTGGCCCCAGGTCTCGGCGGTCGTCATCACCTGGAACGAGGAGGAACGCCTGGCCCGGACCCTGGAGAGCGTGGCGTGGGCCGACGAGATCGTGGTGGTGGACAGCGGGAGCACGGACGGCACCGAGGCCGTGGCTCGTCGATATACGGACCGCTTCTTCGTCCACGAGTGGGAAGGCTTCGGGCCACAAAAGACCCGGGCCTTGGAGTTGGCTCAGGGGGATTGGGTCCTGTCCCTGGACGCGGATGAGGTGGTGACGCCGGAGCTGGCGGCCTCCATACGGCAAGCCCTTCGCGACCCCGGGCCTGCGGTGGGCTTCTGGATAGAGCTTCATACCTGGATGATGGGGCGTTGGTTCGGCACCCGCGGTTGGTACACGGAGCGAAAGCTCCGGCTCTTCCGAAGGGACCGGGCCCGGTTCGTGGACACCCTGGTCCACGAGCGCGCAGAGGTGGACGGTCCCACCGGCCACCTGTCCGGAGTCCTCCTGCATTACCATGATCGGGGGCTGGCCTACGAAGTGGATCGGCTCAACCGGTACTCCTCCCTGGGAGCCCGGGAGCTCCACGGATCGAAGGGAAGGAGCGGACGGACGGGCCTCGCCTCCGCGTTCCTGCGAGGGGGCACCTACTTCGTGCAGCAGTATCTCGTCCGCGGCTACTTCCTCTACGGCCGTGCCGGTTTCGTGGACGCCTGCCTCAAGAGCTTCTATGGATTCCTGAAGTACGCGAAGCTCTGGGACCTGGACCGACGGGGCGGGGACGAAGGGTCCCCTTCTAGCGGCGAGAAAGGGAGCTGAGATCCTTCTCACGATTCACGGGTGCCTCCAGCGGAGCCACGAGGGGCCTTCGAGAGCCCGTCCCCGCACGACCGCCTTCGTGGTTGCCCCCCCGGAAGACATCTCTCATGTTGCCTGGGTGATTGGGGATTCCCCCCGGTTTCAGGGGGAAACCGTTCCGTCCGTCTGCGACGGCGGAGGCTCGGTGGCCCCTTGGCGGGGCGGTCCCCCGGATAATTCCAGAAGGAGTGAGCTGATGCGGGACGTAGCACGTTCCGGAGCGTTGTACGCGGGGCTTCTCGTGGCGCTCTTGGTGTTGGCCGGGTGCGTGGAGGAGGATCAGCCGGGGGCGGATCAGGCGGCCCAGGCCACGGTGGACGGCGCTCCCAGTCTGGCGGCAGACCCGGAATGGCCACAGACCCTTCCCGAGAACTGGGTGCTGGGGGCGATCACCGGGCTGTCCGTAGACTCCAGGGGACATATCTGGGTGACCCACTCTCCTTCCGGTGGGACCGACGATGCCCTGGGCGCGGCGCAAGAGCCGCCGATCTCCCGCTGTTGCGTCCCTGCCCCGGACGTCATCGAGTTCGATCCGGAAGGAAACGTGGTCCAGGCCTGGGAGATGGCGGACCGGGACGACCTGGTGTGGCCCGACATCCCTCACGGGCTGTTCGTGGACCATGAGGATCACGTCTGGGTCGGATCACGGCCGCACCATCAGGTCCTCAAGTTCGACCGGGAGGGCGAGCTGGTGCTCACCATCGGCGAGCTGGACGTAACCGGTGGGAGCAACGACCCTGACCGGCTGGGAGTCCCTGCGGACATCTGGGTGGATCCCGAGACGAACGAGGCGTTCATCGCGGATGGATACGGAAACCGTCGCGTCGTCGTCTACGACGGGGACACCGGAGAGTACCTCCGGCACTGGGGCGCGTACGGCGAGGAACCCGACGACGACTACGAATATCCGGAGCGGGGGCCGGATGCCGAGCCGTCCCGGCAGTTCGGGACCGTTCACGGGCTGGTGGGCTCGCACGACGGTCTGATCTACGTGGCGGACCGACGGAACAATCGGGTTCAGGTCTTCGAGCAGGATGGCACCTTCGTGGACGAGCGGCTCGTCGCTCCGGAGACCCTCTCCTCCGGTTCGGCCCACGACGTAGCGCTCTCATCGGATCCGGACCAAGAGTACCTGTACTTGATGGACGGAGTGAACCACAAGGTCTGGGTTCTCCGTCGTTCGGATTTGGAGGTGGTGGGTGAATTCGGTCAGGGTGGCTATCAGCTCGGCCAGTTCATCCGCCCGCACGTCATGGACACGGACGCGGAAGGAAATGTCTATTCCGGCGAGGCGGAGACCCAGCGGGTCCAGCGGTTCCTCCCCCCGGGGTCGGGAGAGGGACGATGAGCGGACGTGCGTTGGGGACGATCGGAAGCCGGGTCCGTTCGGGCCGGAGGGGCGACGGAGATGGACAGCGGTACAAGGAGAAGCCCATGAAGCGATTTTCGCTGGTGTACGGGAGTGTTGCATTCGTCCTTCTGGCCCTCGCTCTCCCCTCCTGCTCCCCTGCACCCGCGGCTACTCCCGAAGGGGTAGAGCTGGATGAGGCCCCGGACTTCCGGGTGGATCCTGGTTGGCCTCATGCCTTCCAGGAAAACTGGATCCTGGGTGCCGTCACGGGGATCGGGGTGGATTCCCGGGGCCACGTATGGGTCACGCATGCGCCGGGTCTGGCCACTACTTCGGCCCTGGGTGCGGCCCAGGACCCGCCCGTTTCCACTTGTTGCGTTCCCGCCCCCTCGGTTCTGGAGTTCGGTCCGGAAGGGGAGCTCGTTCAGAGCTGGGAGATGGAGGGGCGGGAGGATCTCACCTGGCCCGAGGTGCCCCACGGCCTCTTCGTGGATCATGACGACAACGTCTGGATCGGATCCCGAGAACCGCACCAGCTGTTCAAATTCGACCGGGAAGGGGGGCTTCTCCTGACCATCGGCGAGGAAGGAGTCACCCAGGGCAGCGATGCGCCGGATCACCTGGGCCGGCCCTCGGACGTTTGGGTGGACCCGGAGACGAACGAGGCCTTCGTGGCCGACGGCTACGGCAACCGCCGGATCGTCGTGTACGATGGGGACACCGGCGAGTACCTTCGCCACTGGGGCGCCTACGGTGATCCGCCCGACGACGAATACGAGCACCCCGACCGAGGACCCGACGCCGAGCCCTCCCGCCAGTTCGGCACGGTGCACGGGATCACGGGTTCCCGGGACGGTCTTATCTACGTGGCCGACCGACGAAACAACCGGATCCAGGTCTTCCAGCAGGACGGGACCTTCGTGGACGAAGTGCTGGTGGCGGCCGAAACGTTGGGCTCGGGCACCGCGTTCGACGTGGCTCTGTCCGCAGACCCGGAGGAGGAGTTCCTCTACCTCACGGACGGTACGAACCACAAGATCTGGATTCTCCGGCGGGCGGATCTGGAGGTCCTCACCCACTTCGGACGAGGGGGGTACCAGATCGGAGAGTTCGTTCGGCCCCACAACATGGCCACGGACGGCGACGGGAATATTTACGTGAGCGAAGCCGCCAGTCAGCGGGTCCAGCGCTTTCGCATGGACGGGGCTCCGGCGACCCAGTAGGCCCCCAGCATAGCAGGCGATGCAGGCGGCCCACGGGGCTCCGGAACCGTCGCGGGAAAGGCTCCGGAGCCCCGTTTATCCGTCCGTCCTGGCTTCGTTTATCCCTGCGATCCGCTCGGGGCCGGCTCCAGGCTCGCCTCCCCGTTCGGTGTCCCTCGGCCGTTTCCCGACCCAGAGGGTCCCTCAGGCTTCGCAGGGTTGGAGCCGCGAGGGTGGTGGGTATCGCTTCCGGAGCCTTCCCTGCTCGCCTCATCCTCGTCGTTCACATAGGTCAACCAGCCGTACGGGTCCGGCGCCGTCCCCTTCGCCACTTCCAGGAGGCGCTTCTGGAGCCTCAGGGTGATGGGGCCGGGTTTGCCGTCGGCCACAGGAATGCGGTCGATGCTCCGAACCGGGGTAACCTCCGCGGCCGTACCGGTGAAGAACACCTCGTCCGCTGAGTAGAGCTCCTCCCGGGCCACTCCCTGCTCCAGGACCGGAATCCCTTCGTCCCTGGCCAAAGTGAGGATGCAGTTCCGGGTCACTCCGGATAGCATGGACCCATCCAGGCGGGGGGTCAGGAGGTGTCCGTCCCGGACGAGGAAAATGTTTTGCCCGCTCCCTTCGCTCACCATCCCGGTGGTGCTGAGGGCGATGGCCTCCGAGTAGCCGTTGGCCGCAGCCTCCATCTTCATGAGTTGGGCGTTCATGTAGTGGCCCCCGGCCTTGGCCAGACTCGGGTAGGTGTTCGGAGCCGGCCGGTTCCACGAAGAGACGCACGCGTCGATGCCTTCCTCCAGGGCTCCCGCTCCCAGATAGGTTCCCCACGGCCAACAGATCAGGTAGAGATCCACCGGGCTCGCGTGAGGGTTGAGGCCCAGGGCTCCCACACCGCGCAGGGCCACCGGCCGGATGTAGCATTCGTCCAGCTCGTTCCGCCGGATGAGCTGAAGGCAGGAGTCGGCGATCTCTTGCTGCGAGTACTCCAGATCCATCCGGTAGATACGCGCCGAGTCCAGGAACCGGCGGAGGTGGTCCTGGAGGCGGAGCACCGCCGGCCCATCCGAAGTGCGGTAGCAGCGGATCCCCTCGAACACCGAGGAGCCGTAGTGAACGACGTGGGACATGACATGGATCTGGGCGTCCTCCCAGGGGATGAACTCCCCGTTCCTCCAGATCCAGGCGGTCGATGGCAGCTCGGTCATGGTTGGGTTCCTTTGTTCCTTCGGGCCGGTCGTTGTCGGGAATGGCGAAGCTCCGGCTCTCCCTCAGGTGGCGAAAAAAATTCGGGCCCTCCCGCCACTTTGGGGGAGAGGGCCCGTTCGCCGCGTCGTCTCTGTCCGGTTTCTTGCGTCGCTAGATCGACCCGTCCCGGAGCGCAGGCGAAGCTCCCTCTCCCGAGGCTCGCCCTACTACGAGGACGCCCGGGAGCCCGATAATGAGTCGGATCGTGTTGTTCAGGGAGTTGCCCGTCAAAGCTCACCTTCCGTTTCGGGAACGGCGTTCCGCACCCTTCGAGGCGGGCTCACTGTTCCAGCTCTGCGAAACCGATCAAGCACTAGTAGCAGGTGTGCCTCCGCCATGTCAAGGGTCCGGGCGAATGGCGTGTTCGGTATGCGGCCTCGGGAGTGCCCGTCCGGGAAAGCTGTGCAGGACCTTTCGACCACCGCGCTCCGGGTCAGTGCCGGAAGTGTACGAAGAGGCGCCCGAAGTTCTTGGAATCCTTTTCCACGCGGTGGTACAGGGCCTTGATCCGTTTCTGGTCCAGGAATCGCAGGACCCGCTTTTTGAGCTGACCGCTACCCTTTCCCGGGATGATTTCGACGGTCTTGATCCTCTTTTCCACTGCTTCTTGGATCACGCGCTCGAGCTCGTCGTCGATCTGCGCGCCTCGGTTGTAGATGTCGTGGAGGTCCAGCTTGAGCTTGGCCATCCGCGCCTCCGTACTGCGTAGCGCCCGGGGCGGGTGCTCACATTCCGCCCCGGGCCCACGGGCTGGTGTCTCCGCTTGCCCGGCGTCCATGGGCTCGTGCCTTCCTGGGCGCCGGTGGTTCCCAGGAACCTACCGTCCTGGGGGGGAGGGGAGTTCCACTACGTGACCTTTCACTGGACAGGGCCGGCGGAGGATCGGGCCGCGAACCTTCTCCGCTACCCGGGGAGCAGAAGGGCCAACGTGGTCAGAAGCACTAGAAAGAGGAGGGCCAGGAGAGGGCCTCGGGCCAACACCACGTCCCTCTGGGCACCCCATAGGGCCTGGTCGTGACTCCAGAGCTGAAGAACCCTGAACCATTCCCCTAAGGAGATCGCCGGATCCTTGATGGGGCGTGCCAGAAATCTCCCCAGGACGATGACGGCCCGCTCCAGGGGAACCAGGACATCGCCGGGCGGAAGTCGGAGGCTCCCTACAGGCCCCAGTAGCTCCGGCCTCTTCCAGACCACGCCGGCGACCGCAATCCCCAGCAGCACGGGAACGCCGGACTCCACCGGATTCGCCGCGGCTGGAGGGACCGGAACACCGGGGGGCACGAGTAGCCAGTAGGGAAGGACGAGGTGGCCCACGGCAGCTCCCGCCACGGCGATCCCCCAGGGTGCCACCAAGGGCCAGGGGGGCGCGGAAGCCCCATTGGTCCACGGATCTTCCGCGTCCGCCTCGGCTTCTGCCCGCGCTGCAGGAGCCGTCTTCCGAGCCAGAGCCCAGAGGAAGCGGGCCATCAGGACGGTCGTGCCGGCGGCGGCCAGGAGGAGGAGGGGATCCAGGGCCGAGTACCAGGGACCTCCCAACAGCTCCAGAGCTTCCTTCAGTGCCCCCTTGGCCCGGGCGCCGCTGGTGAGTGGGGCCCCGACAAGGGCCAGGGCCGGAACGGCCGCACCCAGGAGGATCAGAGGTCGCGCTCGGGGCCCGGACCAGCGGTCGCCTACGCCTACCGATAGGAAGAGGGCCCCTTTGGCCACACCGTGGTGGAAAGCGTATAGCCCCGCCGCGAAGACGGCCGCCGGGGCCCATTCCGGACTCCGAGCCAGAAGTCCCGCCGCCACAGCCATGTACCCCATTTGGCTCACGCTGGAATAGGCCAGGATCGTTTTCGGATCCTTCTGCGTGAGCCCCACGACGACTCCGTAGAACGCGGTGAACGTGCCACCCACGAGCAGGGTCGTTCCCACCGTGGAAAGAGCCTGGTCCACCGGAAGGTATCGGAGCCAGGCCAGGAGCCCTGCCTTGATCATGGCTCCGCTGAGGAGCGCGCTCGCCGCGGTGGGGGCCACCGGATGGGCCAGGGGGAGCCATAGGTGGACCGGAGCCAGGCCCGCCTTCACCGCGAAGCCGACCACCAGGGCCAGGGCCACCAGCTCCCTCGTTCCGTTCCCCGGCAACGCGGCCCAGGCCCCGGCCAGCTCGGCGCCGAACCGCCCTCCCCCGGCCCCGGCCCATCCGAGGGTGAACAGTGCGGAAAGGATCAGGAGTTCCCCCGCCACGGCCATGACGATGTAGATCCTCCCGGCCCTGAGCGCCTCCCCGTCCCGGCGATGGACCACCAGGCCGTAGGCAGCGAAGGTCATCACGGCGAAGCAGAGGTAGAAACTCACGATGTCGCCGGCCACGATGAGCCCTACGTTCCCGGCCATGGTCAGCGTGAAGAGGCCCAGGAACGAATCCTTCTCCGGGTCGTCGGCGTGGTAGCCCCGGGCGAAAGCTCCAGCCAGGAGCCAGAGGAGCCCGGTGAAGAGGAGGAAGACCCGGCCGGTGGAATCCAGGTTCATCTCCAGGCCCACCAGAAGGAGAGGGAGGACCATGTCCACCCCTTCATGGCCCCCGTGGAGCCCCGCCACGGTGGCTGGAAGGGCCGCCCAAGGGACCAAGGGCCTCAGGACTCCCCTCGCGGGTTTCACGATCCACAACAGGGCCAGGAAGGCTGGAAGGCCCGGAGCAAGGGCCACCAGGAGAGAGGTGGCGTTCACAGCCAGCCCCCTTCCACGATGAGGAGGGTCCAGCCCAGGGGGCTCCAGGCGGCGTGGCCGAAGAGCCCGGAGACGAGGGCGAGGGCGGCGGTGGCCAGAGCCGGCAGAAGGAGCCTCCAGTCCGCTTCCCAAGGTGGGGCCCGACCCACATCCCTCCAACGGCTGTTCGGTTCGTCGAACCAAGCGGTCTTCAAAATGGGGAGGAAGTAGGCTGCGTTCAGTGCGCTGCTGGCCAGGAGGACGACCACCACCCAAGGGGCGCCGTCCTCCAATCCTCCGATTCCCAAGTACCACTTGCTGAGGAAGCCGGCAATGGGCGGAAGCCCGATCATCCCCAGGGCCGCCACGGAGAACGAGACCATGGTCAACGGCATTCGGCGGCCCACTCCCCCCATCTCGCTTACCTTCTTCACGTGGAGTGTCTCCGCCAGCAGCCCGGCACAGAAGAAGAGGGTGATCTTCATGATCCCCTGGTGGACCAGGTGAACCACCCCTCCGATGTGGGCGAAGGGAACCAAAAGGCTCGCTCCCAGGGCGATGTACGAGAGCTGGCTCACGGTGCTGAAGGCCAGCCGCCTCTTCAGGTCGTCTTGCGTCAGGGCTCGGACGGAGCCATAGACGATGGTGAAGGCCGCCACTCCGGCCACCACGGCGGCCGCCCCGATGTGGGTGGCCAGCTCGATTCCGTAGACTGAGTGCAGAAGCCGGACCACGCCGAAGGCCCCGGCCTTGACCACGGCCACGGCGTGAAGGAGGGCACTCACCGGCGCCGGTGCCACCATGGCGGTGGGAAGCCAGCCGTGGACGGGGAAGAAGCCGGCCTTGACCCCCATCCCCACCAGGATCAGGAGGAAGATCACCAGGAACCTTACCGGCTCGGCCCGGACCATCTCCGGGTCCAGCGCCCCTCCCGCCACGAAGTCCACGGTTCCCGCGCTGATGGAGAGGGCCACG
Source organism: Gemmatimonadota bacterium (assembly GCA_007122885.1). Lineage (GTDB taxonomy): Bacteria > Gemmatimonadota > Gemmatimonadetes > Longimicrobiales > Gaopeijiaceae > SKSR01. The sequence continues at coordinate 10,795 of SKSR01000163.1, read as the reverse complement.
GCTCCCACCACCAAGGCCGTCCCCGCCGTCAGCGTATAGATCAGGTACGACCGGCCGGCCCGTATGGCCTCGGCCGAGCCCCGGTGGACCACCAAGGGATAGGTGGTCCATGTGAGTGCTTCGTAGAAGATGATGAAGGTGAAGAGATCTCCGGCCATGGCCAGCCCGGTGGTCGCCGTGACGCACAGGCTGAAGAAGGCGAAGAACCGCGTTCGGTTGGGCGATCCTTCCAGGTAGCCGATGGCGTAGACGGTGGTGACCAGCCAGAGGATGGCGGAGAGGGTTACGAAGAGGAGGGCGAGAGCGTCACCGATAAGGGTCAAGTGAAAGCCCGGGAGGACCTCCAGCCGCCAGTGGTACTCGAGCCCCGAAGCCACCCCCAGGAGCATGAGACCCACCAGGATCATCTTGAGGAGCGCGCCCGCCATGTTCAGGGCGGTGCGGGCGCCCCGCTGCTCCTCCCTCAAGAACATGATCAGGATGCCGGGCACGAAGGACGAGAGAACCACGAGGAGCGGGAGGGTTTCCCACTCGAGGATGGCTGACGGGATCATCGCACCCATCCCGGGCCGGCGTTCCTTTCCCCCGTCAGCTCCATGGGGCCAGCCCTCCGGCATCCAGGAGTCCCAGGATCTCCGTGCCGCGGACACCCAGAAGAACGGCGAGAAGGGCCAGGATCATGGCGCTCCATTCCATTCGGCGCGGGACCGGCCGGAACGCTTCCGGGGTTTCTTTCACCTCCAGGGCGTAGCGTCCCACCAGGAGGATGTAGGCCAACGTCAGGAGCCCGCCCACGGCCACCACGATGGTCCACAGCCACTGCCCGGACTCAACGGAGGCGGTCAGGAGAAGCCACTTGGCCAGGAAGCCCCCCGACGGGGGCACCCCCGCCAGGCTGAGCCCGGCGAGCCCGAACGCCAGGAAGGACATGGGGAGCCGGTGGGCCACTCCCGACGTGGAGCGGACGGCATCGTCGGCCACCGCGTAGCTCATGCTTCCGGCGGCCAAGAACATGGCTCCTTTCGCCAGGGCGTGCGAAATCGCGTGGTACATCCCCCCGTTCCAGGCGTTCTGGTTCCACGTGCCTTCTCCAGCCGCACCCCCTGCCAGCAGGGGGAACATGACGAAGAGATATCCGAGCTGGGCCACGGTCGAGTAGGCGATGAGCCGCTTGAGACTCGTCTGCCGGAGGGCCAGCAGGGATCCCCAGACCACGGCCAGGGATCCCAGGAGCCCGAGGAGGACGAGCGCCGAGGACGCATCCGTCCCAGGGATGGCCAACCCGAAGACGTGGAGCCACAGCCGGACCACGATGTAGAAGGAAGCTTTGACGACCAGGGCCGAGAGGATGGCGCTGCCCGGAGCCGGCGCCCCGGCGTGGGCGGGGGGAAGCCAGGCGTGGAGCGGAAAGAGGGCGGTCTTGGCGGCCAAGCCCGCCGTCATGGCCGCCAAAGCCCAAGCGGCGCCGGGTCCGCTCGGGTCGGCGGCGGCCAGGTCCTCCAGAGCCAGGGTGCCGTACTCCGCGTATAGGAGGGCCACCCCCATCAGAAAGAGCATGGACCCGGCCAGGGACACGAAGAGGTAGCGGATTCCCGCCACGGTGGCCTTCCGGGTCACCGCCAGGGTCACCAGGGCCGCCGCGGCCAGCCCCAGGATCTCCATCATCACATAGAGGTTGAAGAGGTCTCCGGAGATGAAGACCCCGTTCATGGCGCTCCAGAGGAAAAGCCAAAGGGGGGCGAAGTAGCGAGCGCTCCGGCCCCCCGGGGATTCCCGGACCCGAGGGTCGGTTGGGTCTCCGAAGTAGGCTGTGGAGTAGAGGGAGACCACGCTCCCCACCACGGCCGTCGTGCCGAGCATCACGGCAGAGAGGCCGTCCACGTGGAGCTCGATTCCCAGAGGGCGACCCCAACCGCCCAGGAGATGCCGGACGCGGCCCTCCTCCAGGACGGCGAGGGAGAGCCCCACGGAGGCCGCCAAAGAGGCCGCGGATGCCAGGAGGAGACCGACGGCGATGGAGCGGCGGCCGCCCAGGAGCGATATCATGGCCGCCACCAGAGGACCGAAGACCGCCACCGAGCTCCAGACGACCTCCGGGCTCACGACCCTCGTCCGCCCTGGTCGTTGGAGGAAGTGGCGCCATCTTCGGGGAGGTCACCTTCGGGGGGATCCTCGGTTTCGGGCAGGTCCTCGGGGAGGTAGGGTGCTCCGGTGCGAGCTGCCACCCGCAGGGCCATGCCGAGGGCCACGGCGGTGGCGCTCACCGCCACCACGATCCCGGTGAGAACCATGGCCTGGGGTACGGGATCGGCGGCGTCCGCCTCCAGTCGGGGGGCCGCGGCCACCAGGACGAGAAAGACTCCGCTGCCCATGAAATTGACGCCGAGGACCTTCCAGATCAGGTGATCGCGGCCCAGGGTCCCGAGAAGCCCCAGGATGAAGAGGCCTCCTCCCCCCACCGCATAGAGGGTCTCCGGGGTCATTCGTCCTCCCGGCCTCGTCGAAGGGTAGCTCCGTCCGCGGACAGCACTCGCCCCAGGGGATCGCCGGTGGGATCCACCTCCGCCAGTTGGGGCGCCGCCTCCGGAACGGCAGGTACGTCCACGAAGAGCTCCACCAGGATCACGGCCACCGAAATGGCGATGAGAGCTTCGACCAGCAGGATGATCCCGTATTCCGTTCCTTCCGGGTAGGCCAGGAGAGTCCCCGTCCACGGAAGGGCGGCCAAGCCCACCGCCACGAATACGGCAAGGGCCAGGACACCGAGGAAACGGACGGTGGGGAGAGCGGCGCTGAGCGGACGAAGGATGCCGGCGGCGACCAGGAGCACTCCCGCCCCGGCCAGGAGGGCGCCGGCCTGGAAGGCCCCGGCCGGAGCGTAGGAACCGGCCCAGACCAAGTAGACCGCGGTGACGCCCACCAGGGGGACCACCAGTCGGGTGAGGGATTCCAGGACCGGGTCCTCCCGGAGCTCCTCCGGGTCCCGGGCGAATTCCCGGCTCCCCCGGTCCAGGGACCAGACCACCACCATGGCCACCACCAGGACCGCCACCTCCAGTAGTGTGTCGTAGGCTCGGAAGTTCAGAAGCACCGCCGTGACCGGATTCGACACTCCGCTCTCGCCCAGACGCTCGGCTACGAGCGAGGGAAGAAGAGGGGCTCGTTCCGGGAGCCTGAGAAGGAGGGCCGTGAGTCCCGTGAGGGCGAACGCGGCCGTGACCAGGAGGGCCGGGCGGAGCCAGGCCGCCCCGGTGGGCAAGGCCGTGTCCGTCACGGCCAGGGTGGGGGACGTGGGCGACTTGGGTTCTTCGCCCGAGGACGTCCGGTCTTCGTCCTCCTCCGAGTCCGGCGCCCCCGGCTCGCGCTCCCAGGTCTCCCCCTGCCGGGCGAGCCGGTGGAAAGCGTTCAGAAGGAGGGCGCCGGTGACCCCGGCGCCCAGAGCCGCCTCGGCCAGGGCCAGATCCGGCGCCCCGAGACGTGCCCAAGTCAGGGCGAGGGTGAGGCCGAACGCGATGAAGAGTACGGTGGCCTCGAAGAGGTCCCGAGTGGTGAGCACCCGTGCCGCCAGGGCCAGGAGAAGGAAGACGAGAAGCCCGTCCAGGGCCCATAGGATCCCGATCATGGTCTCTCGTCCTCCTGGCGCGTGCTCCGGGGTCGGTCGGGGGCCACTGCGGGAACTCGCTGAGCCAGGGACGATCGGGCCAAGAGGTGGCAGACCGTGGCCGCCGCGGCCAAGACCAGGACCCATGTGAGCACCATCTGGACCCGGGCCGTCCAGGATGTCCCTTGAAGGACCAGGCCCAGCACGATGAATCCCAGGCCCAGGTTGTCCGCCTTCGTCACGGCATGGAGGCGGCAGTAGACGTCGGGAAACCGGAGGAGACCCACCGTGCCCGCCAGGAAGAAGACGGCCCCCACCAGGAGGAGGAGGCCGGCGAAGGCCTCCATCACGGCTCTTCCCCGGATGGACTTTCGTTTCCAGGGGCCCGGACCCACCCCCTTTTCACGAACGCTACCGCCACGACGACGGCCAAGAGGGCGAAGATGAGGGCCACGTCCCGGAGGGCCGGGACCCCCATGAGCTGGGCCAGCACCAGAAGAATGGCCACACCTGTGGTTCCGAAGAGCTGGGCGGCCACCATCCGGTCCCCCGGCGTGGGCCCCCGGGCCACCCGTGCCAGCCCGGCCGAGAGGTTCAGCAGGAGGAAGAGGGCGACGCCGGCAAGTAGAACATTCACGGTGCGCGGTCTCCCGTCATCCGTCGGCGGTGCCTTCCTTCCCGAAGATCGTGCCGACCCTTCGTTCCAGTTCTCTGACGCGCTCCTCGGCGTCCGGGCCTTCGGTCAGAAGGTGGACGGTCAGCCTTTCCCCTTGGAGCTCGGCGCTCAAGGTCCCGGGGAGAAGGCTGAGGACGTTGGCCAGGAATATCCTGGCGAAGCCCGGCGGAAGGGACAGGCGGTACGCCAGGAAATTCGGGTTCAAGGGCAGGGAGGGGTGTAGGGCCCGGATCGCCACGTCGGTTCCCCCTTTCAAGGATTGAAGGAGGAAGTACGGTACGAAAGCCATGGCCGGGCCCACACGGACCCTGACCCTTCTTCCGCCTCCCAGAAGGTGCAGGAAGAATCCCCCCGTGAGGACGCCTACAGCACCGGCCCACCAGAAACCTCCGGCGTCCGGGTCCGCCAGGATCCACCAAGCTACGCCGAGGAGGAGGATCCAGAAGACGCTGACGCGGGCTCCCCCTCCGCGATCGGTCATTTAGGGGGCCCTCGCCCCGTGGCGTGGAAGCCCCTTGTACCAGCGAACTGCGGCCTTCTCCAGCTCCACCAGGAGGAAGACGAGGAGGCCAGCGGCCAGGATCCATCCCACGTCCTCCAGTCCCAAGGGCGCTGTACCGAACCACGTCTGAAACGGGCCCGTGTAGGTGAAGATCCCCTGGAGGAGCACCAGGACGCCCACCGCCACGAGGGCGGCCCGATTCGAAAAGATCCGCCCGATCCCGGTGGATGGACCCATGATGAAGCGAGAGTTGAAGAGGTAGAAGAGCTGTCCCGCCACCAGAACGTTCACCGTCATCGTTCGAGCCTGCTCCACCGGTACGTCCCCGTGGTACTCGTGGAAGAAGAAGTACTGGGATAGGACCGCCACGAGGACGGCGACGAACCCGATCCTCCAGACCAGGTAAGGCGAAAGGATGGGGTCCTTCCTCGGGCGCGGAGGCCGGTCCATGATTCCCTGCTCCGGGGGCTCGAAGGCCAGGGCCAACGCCAGGGTCACCGCCGTGACCATATTCACCCAGAGGATCTGGACCGGGGTGATGGGAAGGTCCTCGAAGGCGAAGAGGACCGCCGTGACGACGAGGAGGGCCTCCGCCCCGTTCGTGGGCAGGATGAAGAGGATCGTCTTCTTCAGGTTGTCGTATACCGTCCTCCCTTCCGCCACGGCCTTCTGGATCGAGGCGAAGTTGTCGTCGGCCAGCACCATCTCCGCGGCGCTCTTGGACGCCTCGCTTCCCTTGATCCCCATGGCCACGCCGATGTCCGCCCGCTTCAGGGCCGGGGCGTCGTTCACTCCGTCTCCGGTCATGGCGGTGATGTGCTGCCGCTTCTGCAGGGCCTGCACCAACCGGAGCTTGTGTTCGGGACTCGTCCGGGCGAAGACGTCGTGCCGCTCGGCGATCTCCACCAGCTCGTCGTCATCCACTTCGTCGAGCTCGGCACCGGTCACCGCGCTGGTTCCGTCGCCGATCCCCACCTGGGCTCCGATGCTCTGTGCAGTGAGGACATGGTCTCCTGTGATCATCTTCACCCGGATTCCGGCCCTCTGACACTCCTTCACCGCTTCCGCCGCCTCCGTGCGAGGCGGATCGATCAGGCCGAGGAGGCCCAGGAGCGTGAGGCCGGTGGTGATGTCCTCTTCCGAGAGGCTGTCCGTTTCCCGAGGGACCTCCTTGACCGCAACCGCCAGGAGCCGGTTTCCTTCCGACGCCACCTCCTCTACCCGGGCTTCCCAGTCCTCCTTGCGAAGGGGGGCGTCACCATCTTCCTCCCGCTGGACTTCGCACATTTCCAGAACGCGCTCCGGCGCCCCCTTCACGTAGATCCATTTCTTTCCATCCTCGTCCCCGTTCAGGGTGGCCATGAATCGGTTCTCGGACTCGAACGGAATCATGTCCAGCCGCGGGTGTGACTGGAACTCCTGTTTCCGGTCCAGCCCGGCCTTCAGGCCCATGGCCGTCACAGCCCCTTCCGTGGGATCTCCCTGCAGGCGGACCTTGTCCGACTCCGGGTCCCGGGTGAACTCGGCGTCGTTGCAGAGGAAGACGCCCCTGATGAGGTCGCCGAGGATGGTCTCGGAGAGCGGCTCCACCTCCTCGTCCCCGGACCGGAACTCGCCTTCGGGCTCGTAGCCGCTTCCCGTGACCTGGTAGTGTCCCCGGGTCGTCACGACGCGGGAGACCATCATCTCGTTGCGGGTGAGGGTTCCGGTCTTGTCCGAGCAGATCACGGTCACCGAGCCCAGCGTCTCCACGGCCGGAAGCCGCCGGATGATGGCGTTCCTCTGGGCCATTCGTTGGACGCCCAGGGCCAGCGTGATCGTCATGATGGCCGGAAGCCCTTCGGGGATCGACGCCACCACCAGGCTCACGACGATGAGGAAGAGCTCCGAGAGGGCGTAATCCCGGAAGAGGGCCCCGAACCCGAAGACCGCCACCGAGAACGCCAGGATCGCCGCGGAGAGCCACTTTCCGAACGTTCCGATCTTCTCCAGGAGGGGGGTGGTGATGGTCTCCACCCGTCGCACCATCTCCCCGATCTTTCCGATCTCGGTGGAGACGCCGGTGGCCACCACGATTCCCTGGAGCTGGCCGCTGGCCATGAGGGTTCCCGAATACGCCATGCACTTACGGTCCCCCAGGGCCGTGTTGTCATCCACGGGGGCTGGCTGTTTGCTCACGGGTTCGGACTCCCCCGTGAGCATGGCCTCTTCCAGCCTGGCGTTTTTCGCCGAGATGATGCGAAGGTCGGCGGGCACCCGGTCCCCACTCTCCAAGAGGACCAGGTCCCCCGGTACGAGCTCCTCCGCGTCCAAGGTCTCCCGCTGGCCGTCCCTCCGGACTTGAGCCTCGGGCGAAAGCATATCCCGGATGCCTTCCAGCGCCTGCTCTGCCTTCCCCTCCTGGACGAACCCGATGATGGCGTTTACCAGGACCACCGCCAGGATGACCCCCGTGTCGATCCACTCGCCCAGGAAGGCGGTGAAGACGGCCGCCACCAGGAGTACGTAAATGAGAACGTTGTGGAACTGCTTGAGAAAACGGAGAAGGGCCCCTTCCCCTTCCTCTTCGGGAAGGCGGTTGGGGCCGAAGCGCTCCAGGCGCTCGCGTGCCTCTTCCCGGGCCAGGCCGGTCTCAGGCTCTACGGCGAGGAGTTGGGCCGCCTCTTCCGCGTCCAGGGAGTGCCACCGGTTCCCTTCCAGGTTTTCGGCAGTAGGGGTAGGGGGGAGAGGGGTCTGGGTCCCTTCCATGGAGCTCCCGTGATCGGCGTACGGTCAGCGTACGAAAGGACAGGGGAGGTGACGGGCGTTCGGTCGCCCCTTCACTCCATCGGTTCGATGCGGTAGAGGCCGCCGTCGTCTTCCGCCGTGACCAGGTAGAGGAATCCGTCCGGTCCCTGGCGGACATCCCGGATCCGGCCCACCTCTCCGGGGATCAGCTCCTCGGCGTGGACCACTTGGGCCTCCTCTACGACGAGGCGGAGGATTCGCTCGGATCCGAGTCCGCCGGCCAGGAGGCTGCCCTGCCAGGTCTCGTGAAACCTCCCGGAGGTCACTACGGTCAGTCCGGAGGGCGCCAGGGTGGGAAGGAACTCGAAGACCGGATCCTCCATCCCAGGGTCCCTCCGTCCCTCTCCCCACTGCTCCTGGGTGCCGTAGTCGCGGCCCAGACTCACTGTGGGCCACCCGTAATTGCTTCCGGCGACGATCCGGTTCAGCTCGTCCCCGCCCCGCGGTCCGTGCTCGGTGGCCCAGACATCTCCCGTCTCCGGATGGCGGGTGAGTCCCTGGACGTTCCGATGTCCGTAGGTGTAGATCTCGGGTGCGTATCCGGGCTCGTCCACGAAGGGGTTGTCGTCCGGGACGTTCCCGTCATCGGTCAGGCGGAGTATGCTTCCCGCGTGGTCCTCCGGGTCCTGGGCCCGCTCCGGGTCGAAGGCCCGGTCTCCCACGCTCATGAGAAGGGTCCCATCGGGAAGGAACAGGAGGCGGGAGCCGTAGTGTCCCCCGGGATCCGAGCGCTGATTGGCCTCGAAGAGGTCCTCTACGTCCACGAGCTCCGTACCGTCCAGCCGCGCCCGGCTGAGCGTGGTGGCCGTCCCTTCCTCTTCGCTCCCCTTCGAGTAGGTGAAGTAGATCCAACCGTTGGTCTCGTGGTCGGGGTGGAGGACCACGTCCAAGAGACCCCCTTGGCCCTGGGCGTTCACAGCCGGGACCCCCTGAACTTCCTGCAGGTCACCTCCCTCCGTGACCTGCATCCGCCCAGGCCGTTCCGTGACCAGGAGTCGACCCTCCGGGAGGAAGGTGAGGGCCCACGGCTGTTCCAAGCCCTCGCTCACGCGGAAAAGCCGAAGGTCCTGGTACTCGGAGGAGTACTCCTCCGAAACGAGCTCCAGGGCACCCGGGTCCAGGGCCCAGCCGTCTGGCTCCGCACAGCCCGCGGTCGCGAAGAGAAAAGCGGCGACTCCTCCCGTCACACAGCGTTGGATTCTCATGCTCCTATCGCCTCCCTCGCACCCGACCGACGGTGGCCGCGCCTTCAGTCGTCTTGGATCTCAACCCGGTAGAGGCCCCCCGAATCTTCGCCCGTGGCCAAGTAGATGGCCCCGTCCGGTCCGATCCGGACATCCCGGATACGTCCCAGATCGGCTCGGAGAAGCTCCTCCGCGTGCACGACCTCCTGGTCCTCGATGACGAGACGCACGATTCGCTCGGAGCGCAGGCCTCCGGCCAGGAGGTTCCCCGCCCACGTCTCCTGATAACCCGCTTCGGGAACCACCGCCAGTCCCGACGGGGCAAGGGTGGGGAGAAATTCGAAGACCGGGGCCCGCATCTCCGGGTGGGTGCGACCTTCTCCCCACTGGTCCTGGGTGCCGTAGTCCCTCCCGTGGCTCACCGTGGGCCACCCGTAGTTCTCGCCGGCCACGATCAGGTTGAGCTCGTCGCCTCCTCGAGGACCGTGCTCAGTGGCCCAGATCTCCCCCGTCTCCGGATGGCGAACGATACCCTGGATGTTCCGGTGTCCGTAGGTATAGATCTCCGGAGCGTAGGCATCGTCGCCTACGAAGGGGTTGTCATCGGGGACCGAGCCGTCGTCGTTGAGGCGAACGAGGGTTCCCGAGTGGTCCCGGGTGTCTTGCGCCCGCTCGGGCTCCGCTCCCCGGTCGCCGATGCTCATGAGGAGCGTGCCGTCCGGAAGGAACAGGATTCGTGATCCGTAGTGGCGTCCGGGGGACGTGTACGAGTTCGATTCGAAGACGTCCTCCACGTCCACGAGCCGGCTCCTGTCGATGCGGGCCCGGGCCAGAGCCGGCACGGTCGCGTCCGAGTCGCCCTTCGAGTAGGTGAAATAGATCCACCCATTCTCTTCATAGGCGGGATGGGGCACAACGTCCAAGAGCCCTCCCTGGCCCTGGACGTGTATCTCGGGGAGTCCTTCCAGTTCCGTCCGGTTGTCGCCGTCGAGGACGCTCATACGCCCAGGGCGTTCGGTGACCACCTTTCGGCCGTCCGGGAGAAAGGCCACGGCCCACGGCTGCTCGAGGCCGTCCGCTACCTGGAGCACTCGAAGGGTCTGGTACTGAGTCCCCACGTCATCGGCCACCACCTCCTGGGCGGAGGACTGCCAGGGAACCGCCAGGACCAAGGCCGTCAGTACCGCAGCGAGAGTCGTTGAACGTCCGGGGCCTGTGGGCATGGACCTCCTCCTTGTGCCGGAAGCTGAATGTCGTTGCCGAGCCGGATCCTCTCTCCGATCCGCAGCCGCCTTCATGGCTTACCCGGAAGCAGATGATCGTTCCGCTCGCCTCCGGTCCGGTGCACGTACGGGAAAGCAGGGGCGAGGAGGGACCGCGAAGGGGCCGTGCGGGTTTCAATCCATTGTGCCGGGGCCTTCGCGGCCCGGCGCGCACGGTAATTTTCCTCCCTTCAGCCGGAGCCCGCACCGTGGAGTTCGAGGTGAGCCATGACTTCCCCGAGCGGCCCGAGACCGTCTTCGCGGCCTTGACGGACCTGGACCGGGCCCGAGAGTGGGTACCGGGACTGGTGGAGCTCGAGCGTCTGGATGACGGCCCCTTGGGCCCACAGAGCCGCTGGCGGGAAACCCGGACGTTCATGGGCAAGGAAGCCACCGAGGAGTTCGAGGTCACCTCGTACGGGCCCCCGGCCGTGCTGGAGTTTCGGACCCGAGGGGACGGGAGCCACGGGGGCGAGTACGTTTTTCGCTACCGCCTGGTCCCCCAGGAGTCGGGGACCCGGGTGCAGCTCCGAGGAGAGGTTCGGGGCCTGAAAGGAATTACTCGGTGGCTGAGCCAGCTCTTCGCCCGGAAATATCGGGATGCTCGCCAGAGCGACCTGGAGGCACTGGGCCGGTACATGAAAGAACGATCCGGGAAGCGCTCCTAGTGTAGTGTCGCAGAAGTCCCGTGGCATTTGAGCGCCGCTGCATCCGCTCCAGCTGTGTTGCTCCTCCTCGACGTAGCGCTGCTATGCCTCGTCGTCGCGCCTTGCTGGAGCGGCG
>SKSR01000310.1 GCA_007122885.1 Gemmatimonadota bacterium | reverse complement strand
GAGCTGGAGTGGAGCGATGAGCGCCGAAGGCCCTTCCAGGGATTCCACGACCCCCCCTTCAGTGGCCGGACGCCCAGGTGGGGGGGAAAGCCGGGAGATGACGTTCGAGGATGTCCTCCGCTACGTGGGGCGGCAGGAGACGGAGGCGAAGTTCGAGGCCGTGACCAGGACTCCAGGGCCTCCGGAGGTAGGTGCGGCGGCCCGGGGAAGTGGGGGCTCCGGGTGCGGGTCCGGAGGGTGCGGGTGCGCCGGAACAGGGGACGGGGCGGCGCCGGGCGCAAGCCGCCGAGGCCCGGGGCTGGCCCCCGAGCAGCCTGGGGAGCCGGTTTCCGCCGGCCTTCCGTCCGGTGGGTCGTCGAGTCCCGCTGGGGTACTGGGCCCCACGGACACCGTTCCGGCTCCGGAGGCGGATTCCGGGACCCTCCTCGGCAAGAACGTGGATCGGCGGCAGGCCCTCAAGATGCTCTTCGGCGCCGCAGCCGTCACGACCCAGGCCGCCAGCGCCTGCTCGCCCGCCAGCCTCGTGGCGGAGGAGGAGCGGGAAGCCAAGCTCCTGGAGTGGGAGGAGTACTTCAAGGGCAACTTCCAGCGGATGACGGACGAAGAGAAGGCGGACACGATCCGTCGCCTGGAGCGGTTGGCCCAGATCCGCCAGGGGGTGGACATCTCCATCGATGCCACGGAGGCCCAGCCGGGGGTGGTGTACGGCTACGCCTTCAACATCTCCAAGTGCATGGGCTATCGGAACTGCGTGGACGCCTGCATCAAGGAGAACAACCTGGACCGGGAGTCGGGGGCCCAGTACATCCGGATCTTCGAGATGGAAGGCGGAGAGATGGACTTCGACGACGGGGACGCCACCTACCACCACGAGGTGCCTGCGGAGGGTCACTTCTACGTGGGGACCCAGTGCTTCCAGTGTGCCAATCCGCCCTGCGTGGAGGTGTGTCCCGTGAGCGCCACCTGGCAGGAGCCCGACGGGATCACCGTGGTGGACTACGATTGGTGCATCGGGTGCCGCTACTGCATGGCCGCCTGCCCGTATTGGGCCCGCCGGTTCAACTGGAGCGAGCCGGAGGTGCCGGCGGAGGAGCTGAACCCGAACCAGCACTACCTGGGAAATCGGGCCCGGAAGAACGGTGTGGTGGAGAAGTGCACCTTCTGCATCCAGAGGACCCGGCAGGGAAGGCTGCCGGCGTGCGCCGAGGCGTGCCCCACCGGTGCTCGGGTCTTCGGCAATCTCCTGGACCCGAACTCGGAGATCCGGTGGGTCCTGGAGAACAAGCAGGTCTTCCGGCTCAAGGAGGAGCTCCACACCGAGCCCCGCTTCTGGTACTTCATGGACTGAGCGGCCATGGACCCGTTCCCCCTCACCTCGGCCGGGCGCTGACCCGTGATGCACCTCAAGGGTTTCCTCCTGAACGCGCTGGATTCGGCCACCTCCGGCGGGCGTCGGTATCACCTCTGGATGGGGGGGCTGACCCTGGTCATGCTGGTGGGGGGGTACGCCTACTGGATCCAGCTCCGGGACGGCCTCCACGTGACCGGGATGGACGACCACGTGAGCTGGGGCCTCTACATCTCCAACTTCGCCTTCCTGGTGGGGCTCGCGGCGGCGGCAATGCTCGTGGTCCTACCTGCGTACGTCCTCAAGGACGTGGACTTCGCCAAGGCCGTCCTCATCGCCGAAGGGGTGGCCGTCTCGGCCCTGGTCATGTGCCTGGCCTTCGTGGTGGTCGACCTGGGGAACCCTCTGGCCTCCTGGCACCTGATCCCCGGAATCGGGATCCTGAATTTCCCCCAGTCCCTCCTGGCTTGGGACGTCATCGTCCTGAACGGCTACCTCCTCATCAATCTGGCGATTCCGGCGTATCTCCTGTACAGCCACTACACGGGTCGGACGCCGGACAAGCGGAAATATGTGCCCCTCATCTACGTGGCCGTGCTCTGGGCGGTGAGCATCCACCTGGTGACCGCGTTCCTCTTCGCGGGTCTCCCGGCCCGCCCCTTCTGGCACAACGCCCTGCTGGGTCCCCGGTTTCTGGCGTCCGCGTTCGCCGCCGGGCCCGCCTTCATGATCCTCCTCCTCTGGTTCATCCGGCACCAGGCTCAGTACCCCATCGAACAGGGGGTCTTCTCCAAGCTGGCCATGATCACCACGGTGGCCGCCCAGGTGAACCTCCTCATGCTGGGCTCGGAGATCTTCACCGAATTCTACTTCCCCACCCACCACGTGCTGAGCGCCCAGTACCTCTTCTTCGGGCTGGAGGGCCACTCGGCCCTGGTGCCCTGGATCTGGACGGCGGTGCTTCTGAACGTGGGGGCCACCTTGGTCCTGACGATCCACCGTTTCCGGGAAGACCCTCGGTGGTTGATGGGGGCCTGCATGGTCCTCTTCGTGGCCATCTGGGTGGAGAAGGGGATGGGGCTCGTGATCCCCGGGTTCATTCCCTCTCCCCTGGGTGAGATCGTGGAGTACTCGATCACCTGGGTGGAGATGGCGGTGACTCTGGGGATCTGGGCCATGGGGCTCTTCGTGCTCACGGTCCTCGTGCGGGTGGCCCTTCCCATCGAGCTGGGGAATGCCCGGAGCCCGTACCTGGAGCGGTCGGCGGGGGACTGACCCCCTTCGCCCGGATTTTCTGGCTTTTTCCCGGCCTCCCCCGTACGTTGCAGATGGGAGGACACTCAGAGCCAACGGACCTCCCTCCGAGGGGCGACTCTCGTCGCTCCGCCTTGCCGTAGTGTCGTGGTTTCGCCCCCCGGCCGCAGTACCCGTGGCGCTTCGTCACCCGTACGCAGGAGGGAATCCATGACTGCCTACTTCCAACGGTCGCACAGCTCCGGCACGTCTTTTGCATGGACGGCCATCGGCGCCTTCTTCGTGGCTGGAGCCCTTGGAGGCGGCCTTCCGGACGAGGCGGCCGCTCAGACCTCCGACCAAACGGCCGACCGACTTTCGCCCACCGCCGATCTCCTCCACAAGCCCAGCAGCATCAGCCCGAAGAGTGGACCGCCGGGGACCGAGGTACGAGTCCGGGGCGCCCACCTTCCGGCCATCACGCCGGTGAACGTAGCGTTTGGGGGGACGCGCTCCGGGTTCGAAGGCCTTTCCTTCATCCTCACCACCACGGAAGGGGAGGTGGAAGATCGGGTAAGGATTCCGGAGTGGGCGGAACGGGACCGGGTCCATCGTTTCATCATCTTCGACGCCTACTTCGATCCCATCTCCATGACGGAGATCTTTCACGTCACGGACGAGGACGGGAAGCTCTTCCGTGAGGCCCGGGTGCTGTCACGGGAGTCCGGATGCGTCCACGTGCAGGGCCGGGACGAGGACGAGTATTACCTGGTGGGAGGAACGGATGCCATTGAGGAGACCCTTTCCTACGACGGCTGGATCACCTTCGAGGGCCGGCCCATCGAGTCCACCCAGTGCAGCACGGAGACCCCCCACGTCGAGGTGGTGAGCGCCCAGCGCCTCCGGTGACGGGAAGGCCCCCCGGGGAAAGCCGGAGATGTTCTCCGGACCCCCCGGGAGGCCCGGCCGGATTCGCCGCTCTAGGGGGAGTCAGGAGCTCCGGCGCTTTTCCTTGGCCCGGGCTCGCTCCCGTTCCTCCTTCCGGCGGGCCTTGATGGCGGCGATACGCTCTCCGGCCGGGACCTCGAAACGCTCTTCGCCGTCCACCCGGTAGTCGAAGTCCTCCAGGGTTCTCCGCGGCAGCTTCCGGCCCACAGATCGCTCGATGGAGCGAACGTCCCCTTCCTCTTCAGGCGAAACGAAGGTGTACGCCTCGCCCGTGGCCCCGGCCCGGGCCGTGCGGCCTACTCGGTGGATGTAGTCGTCCGCCACGTTGGGAACGTCGAAGTTCACCACGTGGTCGAGAGCCTCCACGTCGATCCCCCGGGCCACGATGTCCGTGGCCGCCAGGACCCGGAACCGTCCGTCCCGAAACCCCTCCAGGGCCTTGGTCCGCTGGTTCTGGCTCCGGTTGCCGTGGATTCGGGCCGTGGGAATCCCGGCCTTCTCCAGCTTCTGAAAGAGCCGGTTCGCCCGGTGCTTCGTACGGCAGAAGGCGATGACGTTGCCCACCTCCTCCCTCCGGAGGAGCTCGATGAGGAGGGCCGGCTTCCGCCGGGCCGGAACCGGGAAGAGAGCCTGGGCTACTCCCGTGGCCGGCGCCTGCTTCCGCTCCACGGCCACCCGGGCCGGGTCGGTCAGGAGTTCCCGGGAGAGCTCCACGATGGGGCGAGGCATCGTGGCCGAGAAGAAGAGGGTCTGGCGCGGCCGGTCCGGCAGGTGCCGGAGCACTTTCCGGATGTCCGGGAGGAACCCCATGTCCAGCATCCGGTCCGCCTCATCCAGAACCAGGACCTCCAGGCCCGCCAGGGGGGCGGAGCCGCGCCGGAAGTGGTCGAGAAGGCGGCCTGGGGTGGCCACCAGCACGTCCACTCCCTTCCGGAAGGCCTTCTCCTGCGGGCCCATCCCCACCCCTCCGAAAATGGCGGCTCCGGTCAGGCCCGTGTGTCGTCCCAGGGCCTTCCGCTCCTCGTCCACCTGGGTGGCCAGCTCCCGGGTGGGGGTGAGAACCAAGGCCCGGGTCGTTCCCCGGTCCTTGGGAAGGAAACGCTGGAGGATGGGCAGGAGGAACGCGGCGGTCTTCCCGCTTCCGGTCATGGCTGAGCCCAGGATGTCCCGGCCTTGGAGGGCGGGAGGGACGGCCTGCTTCTGGATCGGGGTGGGCTCGGTGAAGCCCATGTTCTGTACGGCCTTCAGGAGGCGGGAGTCGAGCCCCAGCTCCGAAAAGGTGTTGGGCTCCCGGGCCGTTTCGGGCCCATGGCCAGTGGCCCGCGTCCGTCCTCCTTCTCCCTTGCGGGCTCGATGGTGGTCGATCCTTCGCGGTCCGTTTCTATTGGTATCGTGCTTCTTTCCAGTCATCGTCCATATGAAGGCCCGGAGTCGCCAGGCCCCTCCACTACGGGTTAGCTCGCGGGTTCCCGGCGTGGATGGACATGAAAAAAGGGACCTGGGATACCCTCAGGCCCCCTCCAAGCCAATGAACCTGTCGGACCGCCTCCGGGGCCCGCGAAGGGCGTGGCCGGCTACGGTGCAGGCAAACAAGATAACGGATGTGGGGGGGAGGAGGGAGTGGCGCAACCTTCAGGAATAAGCGAAGGTATCGACTCCGAGGAGAGGAGCCACACGCACCGGGCACTGATTGGGCGGGATGGGGCGAGGCGACCGAAAAGCGATCAAGAAGCTCAGAAGCCGGGCACTCCAAGGCCTGGCCGTCCTCCTGCTCCTCCTGGGGCTGTGGGCTGCGTTCCGAGCGGGCCTGGTGGATCCGGTGACCCTGAAGGACTTCATCCTATCCTTCGGTGTCCTGGCCCCGGTGGTCTGGATCCTTCTCTACCTGATGGCTGTCTTCATCCCGTACGCCACCACGGTGATGACCGTGGCGGCGGGCTTGGCATTCGGAACCCTCTGGGGCACCCTCCTCACCTTTTCGGTGACCATCTTCGCCAGCCTGCTCCCCTTCACCGTGTCCCGGAGGCTGGGGCGCTGGTGGGTGGAGGAGAAGATCGGAGACTCCCGGGTAGGAAAGTACGCCGACCTGATCAACCGTAACGCCTTCCTCGTCTTCTTCTACCTTCGGCTCATTCCCAGTCTGCCCTACGAGCTTCAAAACCACATTGCAGGCGTGAGCCGGATCAGCTACAAGCACTTCATGTTGGCCTCCGTGCTCGGTGTGGGGCCCACCCTTTTCGTCCTGGCGTTTCTGGGCGATAGCCTAACCGAGCCCGGCTCTCCCATGTTCTGGGTCGCCGCCGGAATCTACCTGGTTGTCCTGGTCTCTCCGGTCCTCTACGCCGTCCTGGTCCGGAGGCGGGGTCGAAAGCCCTTCTTCGAACAGGCGGCCCCCTAGAAGGCCGTTGAAAAAAGCATCATTCCGGCTCGCCATTTTGGGTTGCGACACGTAGGTTTCATCGAGCAATCAGGCCGCCTTTAGCAAGGTAGAGATCTGCGGATGCTGGGTCGCAACCCCTCTGAACCGTCGCTCTTCCAGATGGT
>SKSR01000095.1 GCA_007122885.1 Gemmatimonadota bacterium | reverse complement strand
GAGAGGGCCGCCGTCGAGGCGGAGCCCGAAGCATGGGGTGAGCCGTCCTCCGGGGCCCGGCCTTTCTGCGCCTCCTTTCACCTCCCGGCGGACCATTGGGCCGTCCGGGCGGCGGCCCGGATCGACCGGGCGGGTCTCGCGGCCCGGGACCAGCCCTGGGGCTTCCGGAGCCCGGAAGCGGGGGAGGTGGTGGGGGCCCTCCGGACCGGGCGAGAGGCGCTGGAGGAGGAGGGAGCCCACGTGGAGGCGGCCCGGATCCGGCTCCTGGAGAGGCGTCTGGCCCGGGAGATCGGGGGGCTCCGGGAGGGCTGCGGCGGCCCCGCACACGCGGGGACCGGCTCCGCCGAGGGGACATCCGGCCCACCCGAAGGGACCCCCAGTGACCCCGGAGGGGCCTCCCGGGCCCCCGATGGGGGCCACGGTGCCTCCGAGGGGGCTTCCGGCCCCCGACTCGAATGGCTGGAGGCCTGGGGCGGAGCCCTGGGCTCCCGGGGCGAGCTCCGGATGACGGAGGGGACGAACCGCTCGTATGGCGGCCCGGAGGGGGTGCCCGGAAGCGCCGTCTCGGCGGTGGGAGTCCAGGGCGCCCTCTCCCTCCCAGGCGGTGTGGGGATCGCCGGGCGGACCGCCGCTCACGGCAGGATTCTCCGGGCCGAGGAGCTCTATGCCACCGCGGCCCTCGGCGCCGTGGACCTCTGGGCCGGCCGGCGGACCCCGGGCTTCGGCAGCGGTGCCGGGGGAAGCGTGGTCCTGGCCGGCACGGTCCCTCTGGACGGCGTGGGGCTCCGCCTGAACCGGGGCTTGGAGCTTCCGGGGCCGGCAGGGGCCACCGGGCCCCTCCGCTTCGAGACCGCCCTCACCCGGATGGAGGCGTCCGGGCCCGTGGAGGAGCCCTGGTTCTGGACCGCTCGCCTCACGACGGCTCCCACCGGATGGCTCCGGGTCGGAGTGAACCGGGGGGCCTTCATCGGCGGGGAAGGGAGCCCCTCCATCACGCCGGGGAGACTGGCCTGGATCTTGCTCGGGTCCAGGCCCAAGGGGCTGGATCCGGATGAGGAGGAGCGCTTCGGCCGGAGCAACGTGGCGAACCAGACGATCGCCGCCGAGGTGGAGGTCCGGGCCCGGGTTTCGGGTGTGCCGGTGGCCGCCTACGTGGAGTGGGGGATGGAAGACAGCTCAGGAGCGTGGTTCCGCCAGCCCGGGATCGTGGCGGGGGTGGAGCTTCCCCTGCTCTCCCTGGAGGGGGCGCCGGGTGCCTCCCTGGGCCTGGAGGTGGCGAGCTTCGGCCCGAACCGGGGCCATGGCACCTGGTACCGGCACACGCACTTCCAGGGCGGCTGGTCCACGGACGAGGGACGGCTTCTGGGGCACCCCCTCGGGGGGCCGGGACGGGAGGTGCGGCTTCACGGCACCGCCGGGGTGCTGTCCCAGCGCCTCCAGGTGGCGGGCGACCTCTACATCCGGGACCGGCACCCCTCCAACTCCTTGAGCCCCTCGATGGAGGGGGGGAGCTTAGGGGGGCGTTGGCGGATGGAAGGCCTGGCCGAGGAAGCCGGCGTCGGAGCCTTCGCGGATCTGGAGGTGGAGCGGACCGGAGGGGGCTGGACCCAGGCCCGGGGGGGCGTGGGAATCCGGTGGTTCCCGTAACGAAATTTGGGATGGTACCTAGGCCGCGGCCGCCGAGAAGGGCGCCCCGGGCGACACACGACCTGAACCCGAGCTCATGACCCGACGCATTCCCGCGCACCTGCAGACGCTGGAGAACGAGGCGGTCCACTCCCTCCGGGAGGTGGCGGCCCAGTTCGAGCGGCCCGTCCTCATGTTCTCGGGGGGCAAGGACTCCATCCTCCTGGGATGGTTGGCCCGGAAGGCCTTCCATCCGGCGCCGATCCCCTTCCCGTTCCTCCACATCGACACGGGCCACAACTTTCCCGAGACGCTGGAGTTCCGGGACCGCTTCGTCGACGAGCTGGGGGCCCGCCTCACCGTTCGGACGGTGCAGGAGTCCATCGATCGGGGCCGGGTCCAGGAGGAGTCGGGTCCCGAGGCGAGCCGGAACGCGCTCCAGACCGTGACGCTGCTGGACGCGCTCAGGGATCTGGAGGCCGACGCGGCCATCGGTGGGGCCCGGAGGGACGAGGAGAAGGCCAGGGCCAAGGAGCGCTTCTTCAGTCACCGGGACCGGTTCGGCCAGTGGGACCCCCGCAAGCAGCGGCCCGAGCTCTGGAGCCTCTACAACGGGAAGAAGGCGCCGGGGGAGCACTTCCGGATCTTCCCCCTCTCGAACTGGACCGAGCTGGACGTCTGGCAGTACATCCACGCCGAAGGGGTGCCCATCCCGGACCTCTACCTGGCCCACGAGAGAGAGGTGGTCCGCCGGAACGGGGTGCTCCTGGCCAAGACCGACTTCATCGAGCTCCAGGAGACGGACCAGGTCTACCGGGAGCGGATCCGGTTCCGGACCATCGGGGACGTGACGTGCACGGGCGCCTTCCCCTCCGAGGCGGACACGGTGGAGGAGATCATCCGGGAGACGGCGGCCGCCCGGATCGGGGAGCGGGGCGGACGGAGCGACGACAAGCGCTCCGACGCGGCCATGGAGGATCGGAAGCGGCAGGGGTACTTCTGATGCCGGCCACCAAGGCCCTCCCGGACATGGAGCTCCTTCGCTTCACCACGGCGGGGAGCGTGGACGACGGCAAGAGCACCCTCATCGGGCGGCTCCTCCACGATACGAAGTCCATCTTCGAGGATCAGCTCGAGCAGTTGGAGGGCGCGACCCGGAGGTGGGGGGAGGAGGGGGTGAACCTGGCGCTGCTCACCGACGGGCTCCGGGCCGAGCGGGAGCAGAAGATCACCATCGACGTGGCGTACCGCTACTTCGCCACGCCGAAGCGGAAGTTCATCATCGCGGACACGCCGGGCCACATCCAGCACACCCGGAACATGGTGACCGGGGCCTCCACGGCGGAGCTGGCCGTGATCTTGGTGGACGCCCGGAAGGGGGTCCTGACCCAGTCCAAGCGACACGCCTTCATCACCTCGCTCCTGGGGATCCCCAACATGGTGGTGGCGGTGAACAAGATGGATCTGGTGGACTTCTCCGAGGAGGTCTACGACGGGATCCGCTCCGAGTTCATGGACTTCGCCGGCAAGCTCACGGTGAAGAACATCTCCTTCGTCCCCGTGAGCGCCCTCCACGGCGACAACGTGGTGGAGCGCTCGGAGCGGACGCCCTGGTACCGGGGCGGCCCCCTCCTCCACAAGCTCGAGAACACTCCGGTGGGGGCCCGGAAGAACCACATCGACTTCCGCTTCCCGGTCCAGTACGTCCTGAGGCCCCACGCGGGCTTCCGGGGCTACGCGGGGACCGTGGCGTCGGGCTCGGTGGGTCCGGGCGAGGAGGTGGTCGTCCTCCCGTCGGGCCGGGAGACCCGGATCCGCTCGGTGGAGACCCACAACGGGCCCTTGGAGAAGGCGGGGGCCGGTGAGGCGGTGGTGCTCACCACCGAGGACGAGCTGGACATCTCCCGGGGGGACATGATCGTCCGGCGGAAGAACGTGCCGGAGGTAGGCGACCGCTTCGAGGCCTACCTTTGCTGGATGGACGACCAGGCCATGGACCTGGAGCGCCGCTACACCCTCCTCCACACGACCCAGGAGGCCCAGGCGGTGGTGGAGCGGATCGAGTACCGGGTGGACGTGGACACCCTCCACCGGCAGGAGGCCCGGCCCCTGGAGCTCAACGAGATCGGCCGGGTGGAGATCACCACCTCCCGGCCCCTCTTCTACGACTCCTACCGGGTGAACGCGGAGACGGGGAGCTTCGTCCTTGTGGACCCGCACAGCCACGCCACCGTGGCCGCCGGGATGATCCGGGGAGAGGTGCGACGGGCGGAGGCCGTGGAGATCGGCGAGGACCGGAAGGCCCGGCAGCGGCCCGTCTCCCCGGACGTGGTCTGGGAGGCGTGGAACATCCCCCGGGAGGAGCGGGAGCGGAGGAACGGACACCGGGCCTCCGTCGTCTGGTTCACGGGTCCTTCGGGGGCGGGGAAGACGACGATCGCCCGGGAAGTGGAGCGGAGGCTCTTCGAGCGGGGCGTAGGGACCATGCTCCTGGAGGGCGATCAGATCCGCCACGGCCTCTGCGGCGACCTGGGGTTCAGCCACGAAGAGCGGACCGAGAACATCCGGCGGGTGGGGGAGGTGGCCAAGCTCTTCTTCGAGCACGGAAACGTGGTCCTCTGCACCTTCGTCTCCCCCTACCGGGAGGACCGGGACCGGGTTCGGGACCTGCTGCCCGAGGGGCGGTTCTTCGAAGTCCACGTGGACGCGCCCCTGGAGGAGCTCAAGCGCCGGGACCCCAAGGGGCTCTACCGGCGGGAGGAGCTGGGGGAGGTGGGGGACCTTCCGGGGAGCCGGGGCGTCTACGAGCCTCCGGAGGCGCCTGAGGTCAAGGTGGACACGGGCGGTGCGGATGTGAACCGGGCGGTGGCGAGCGTCCTGGTCCGGCTGGAGGAGGAGGGGATCGTGCCGGGAGTGGGGAGAGGCGGGGGGTAGGGGTGGTCAGGCGGTCCGCTTCGTAGAGTCGATTTGAGAAATCCCGTACGGCTCTTCTTGCCTTTGCCGTTCTCATTCTAAACGGTCGTGGATTTCGTGAACGGCTGTTTTGGGATGGGGTCCGGGGGGAGCTCCCGATCCAGCGCCTCGTTTTTCACGGTCCATGATTGAACCCACCGGAAGTGACTGGTCCGCGGCCGCGGACCTCCGCCACCTCTCGATCCTGAACGAGGTGGACGGGGGGCGGCACGTCTCACAGAGGAACCTCGCGGAACGGCTCGAGATCGGGGTGAGCCTGGTGAACCGCCTCGTCCGCGAGCTCACGGATGGGGGCCACCTGGAGGTGGTGAATCCGGAGGTCCGGCCCTTCGCCTACCGGCTCACCGGGGAAGGGGAGTATTACCGGAGGAGGCTCACGCGGGAGAAGTACCGGTCGGTGGTGGGCGGCCTTCGGAACATGGAGGAGGAGATCCGGAGGCGCCTCCGGGCGTTCCGGGACGCAGGGCTCCGGACCGTGGTCCTCTACGGGGCGGGGGACGTGTTCCGGGTGGCGCTGCCCCTGGTGCGGGAGCAGGGGCTCGAGCCCGTGGCCGTGGTGGACGACGACCCGGAGGCCCAGGGGTCGGTACAGGGGGGCTTCCAGGTCCGTTGTCCCTCCACGGTCCCGGAGGTGGACGCCGACGGGATCCTGATCACCACCCTCCGGCACGCGGAGGCGATCCGGGAACGGCTGGCCGAGCTGAAGGGCGCCGAGCTCCCGGTACTGGAGTTGTGAGCGGGACGGCTCTCGCCAGCACCACACTAGGCGAGGGGGACTCGGCCCTTCCTTGGCTCAGGGATTTCGCGACCGCCCCCACGATGTGTGTAGATGGCGATCCCGGTTTCCGGTCCGACGATGAACGACCGCCGAGCGTTTTCCGCGCTCTCACGCGCCTGTTCGAGATCGACTCTGGCCTGGGACGTACTGAAGAAGTCCCGGTCAACAATCGTCAGCGCGTCGGAGGTCTTTTCGCGTGCCATCTCAGAGGTCCTCTTCGTAGGTGTGCGCGTTCGGCTCCGCTTCCGGACGGTGCAGCTCGTGACCCAGTTCGGCGAGGCGCCCAAGCCGGACGCGGCACTTGGCACCGTGACCGGGAAAGCTTTCCCCACCTCCCGGGAAGGATTTTCCCGGTGGAAGTCGCTGGTCGGGGCCGCGTTCGGGGCGGTGGAACGGCCGTGGCGCTCCTGCTACGGTGCCGAAACCACGGGGTATGGCATTGGCTCCACACAGATTACGGCGATTTTTGCGCGACTCCCGGAAAGGACAACGCCTCCGCCGCGCCTGGGGGCACGAAGGCTGCACGAGGAAGCCCCCGGTTCCGGGGGCCGTGGGCCTTGGGAACCGGCCGGTCCCAGAGGCCCTTCGGGGCCCCGGGGACCGACCCGGCCGGGCCACTTTCGGCCCACCGGACAGCGCGGAGCAACATGAAGGCTGTGTCAGAAGAGCCTGGGACTGACGGAGCCAAGGTGCGTCCAGCTTCCGCG
>SKSR01000212.1 GCA_007122885.1 Gemmatimonadota bacterium | reverse complement strand
GGGCCATCTCCCGGAACTGGCCGCTGGACTCCATGAGCTCGTCGTACGTCCCCGACCCGGCCAGCCGGCCCTCCTCCAGAACATGGATCGCGTCACAGCGCCGGACCGTGGCCAGCCGGTGCGCCACCATGATCACCGTGGGCACGGAGCCCCCGGGTTCCGCCCCGGTCGCGGAGGCCCGCTCGGCCAGGATCTCCCGGATCACCTCGGCCTCCGTGGCCATGTCCAGAGCGCTGGTGGCCTCGTCCAGGACCAGCACCTCCGGGCTGTGGTAGAGGGCCCGGGCCAGCCCGATCCGCTGGCGCTGGCCGCCGCTCAGCCGGACTCCCCGCTCCCCCACCACCGTCTCGTAGCCCTGGGGTAGGCCCTCCACGAAGTCGTGGATCCGGGCCTGGCGGGCCGCCCGCCGGACCGCCTCCCCGTCCACCCGGTCGTCCGGGAGCCCGAAGGCCACGTTCCGCTCCACCGTGTCGTCGGAGAGGACGATCTCCTGGGGCACGTAGCCCAACCGCCGCTGCCAGTCCCGGAGGTTTCCGGGGCCCACGGGGACGCCCCCCACCTGGATGGTCCCGCCCTGGGCGGCCAACAGCCCCAGAATCAGGTCCACCAGGGTGGTCTTCCCCGACCCCGTGGCCCCCACGAAGCCGGTGATGCTCCCCCGGGGGATCTCCAGGCTCACGCCCTCCACCGCGGGCTCATGGGCACCGGGATAGTGGAAGGTCAGGTCCCGGAGCCGGATCTCGCTCCACTCCCCCGGGATGGACGCTTCCCCGGTCCCGGCATCGGCTCGGTCCGTAGGATCGGTGCCCGGAGGGGCCCCGCCTACATTTCGGTTCGCCCCACCCGCGCGCCCTTCCCCACCCTTGTCCCCCACCAGGTCCCGGTGCAGCTCCTCCAGGGCGGCCCGATTGAAGCGCATGGCGTTCAGGCTGTGAAAGACGTTCTGGACCGCCGGGAGCAGCTTGTAGCCCGCGAAGGCGTAGAGGCTCGCCATGGGGAGGATCTCGGTCACGTTCCCCTGGGCGGCCAGGAGGTAGATCAGGATGATGAGGATACCGCCAAAGGCCACCGCCTCCACGGCGTAGCGAGGAAGCTGGGAGACCACCTGGCTGCTCCCCTGGTTCCGGGCGTACCGGTGGGCCGGCTCCGCGAAGCGCCGGAGGAGCTCGTCCTCCCGTCCCAGGAGCTTGAGCTCCTTGATGGCCGCGAAGGCCTCGGAGGAGATCCGGTAGCGGAGGCCGGCCACCTTCACCTTCTCCTCCCCGAGCCGGGACTGGAGCTTCCGGACTGCCAGGAAGAGGACCCCGTAGAGGACCCCGACCACACCGGCCACCACCAGGGCCAGGAACCAGTCCACCACCAAGAGGAGGATCAGAAGGGCCAGTGCCACCGCCCCCCGGGCCAGAAGCCACATCCCCGGCATGAGAACCCCGTTCGTGACGCTGTTCACCTGGCTCAGGAGGTTCTTGCTCAGGCGGGAGGTGTTCTCGGTGAGGAAGTAGAGGTACGGCTGGTGAAGGTAGCGCCCCAAAAGGCGGACGGAGAGCTCGGCCTGCCGGCTCCACACGAAGCGCTGGATCGCCCAGTTCGTCAGGGCAGAGAAGGCGTTGCTCGCCAGGATCACCCCGAACACCAACATCCCGGTGAAGACCAGGAAGCGGTGGGTGCCCTCGAAGCCCAGGGCATCGTGGAGGAAGCGGAGTACCGCGAAGTCGTCCACCGCCTCCGGGTTCGCCACCAGAGAGATGAAGGGCATGACCGAGACCACGGCGAAGGTCTCCAGGAAGGCCATGGCCGTCACCAGGGCCAGGACCCCGCCGAAGAGCCATTTCCCCCGAGGGGAGAAAAGCTCCAGGGCCATGCGGAGTGTGGTCGCGGCCATGGGCGGCCTCCGGAAGACGCCCTATCCGGCGGAGGAGCCCGCCGAAGTCACCGCCGGCCTGGCAGTCAGGTCGGCGGCCACCTCGTCGATGATCGCGTCGATCCCCTTCGTCGGGGCCCAATCCAGGAGCCTTCGGAGCTTCGTGGTATCGGGCTGGCGGCGCTCCATGTCCTCGAACCCTTCGCCGTACGCCTGCTCGTAGGGGATGAGCTGGACGGGGGAAGAGGAGCCCGTCCGGCCCTTCACCCGCTCGGCCAGAGCCAGGATCGCGAGCTCGGCCTCCGATCCGATGTTGTAGACCTGCCCCAAGGCCTCCTTCCGCTCCATGAGGCCCACCACGGCCCGGACCGCGTCGTCCACGTGCAGAAAGGAGCGGCGCTGCTCCCCGGTTCCGTAGACGGTGAGGGGATCTCCGGCCAGGGCCTGCTCCACCAAGCGGGGGACCACCATCCCCCACTGACCGCTCTGCCGGGGCCCCACCGTGTTGAAGAACCGGCCGACGACCACCGGAAGGCCCCGCTCCTGGTGGTAGGCCAGCGCCAGGAACTCGTCCAGGACCTTCGTGCACGCGTACGCCCACCGGCGCCGGCTCGTGCTCCCCATGATCCGGTCGTGCTCCTCGTGGAGGCGCTCGCCCCCCTTCCCGTAGATCTCCGACGTGGAGGCCAGGAAGAGGGCGGCGCCGTGCCGGTGGCAGCAGTCCAGGACGATCTCCGTGCCCCGGACGTTGGTGGTGATCGTAGCCACAGGCTCCTCCATGATCTTCCTCACCCCCACCGCGGCGGCCAGGTGGTAGACGGCCTCCACCTGCCCCACCACGTCGTCCATCAAGGGCCAGTTCATGATGGAGTCCACGACCAGGTGGAGAGAGGGATGGGAGCGAACCGCCTCCAAATTCGCGAGCCGCCCGGTGGAGAGGTCGTCCACCACCCAGACCTCGTCGCCCGCCTCCAGGAGCCGCTCCACCAGGTGGGACCCGATGAAGCCGGCCCCTCCCGTCACCAGAACCTTCCGGGGTGTGGAGCGGAACATGGAGCCGGACTCCTTGCGCAAGTGACCGTGGGAGGGCGATCCAAGGGAAGATGTGGAAGCGTGAGGCGTTTGTCCAAGAGCCTGTTGCGGAGAAGCAACAGGGGTCGAGGAAACCGCCGGGCGGGACCCGGTTCCGGGGGGCGGGTATGATCGGGCAGGACCGCTGGGAGTGGGGGAGCGGAGGTAGCCCCCCTTCCGAACTGCCACCGTCACCGGTGGAGGCACCCATGCAGTGGCTCGGTACGGGATTCGTGGCCGTTATCGTCCTCGGCGCCGTGGGATGGCTGGTGTCCGGCGGAACGGGAAGCGACCGGGGTGGCATGGACATGCAAGGGAACGTGTCCGGAGCCGGCCCGGGGACTCCAACCGACCTAGCCAAGGCCGCTGAGGATCCTTCCCTACGAACCGGCTCGGTGGAGTGGCGGGAGCCGGTGATCGTGGCGTCGGGGGAGGCCTACCAGGGGCCGTGGCGGATGAACGAATCGGACTTCCGCTACGTGGACGCCCCGGCGGCGGACTTCCGCCCGGACGGATCGCTGGCCCTGGTCTGGGTGGAGCAATCCCGAAGGGACGTCTTCTATCAGCCCTACGGAGACGACGGACGGCCGCTCACCTCCGAACCGGTGAACGTCTCCCGAAGCCCGAACGTGTTCTCCTGGCTCCCCCGGGTGGTGGCCGGGCCCGAGGGCACCGACCACGTCTACGTCCTTTGGCAGGAGATCGTCTTCTCCGGAGGCTCCCACGGCGGCGAGATCTTCTTCGCCCGCTCCACCGACGGCGGGGAGAGCTTCTCCGACCCTGTGAACCTCTCCAACACCCCGGCCGGCGCCGGAAAGGGCCGGCTGGGCCGGCACCTGTGGCACAATGGAAGCCTGGACCTGGCTCTGGGGCCCGACGGGAGCCTCTACGCGGCATGGACCGAGTACGAGGGAGCCCTGCGGGTGGCCCGATCGTCGGACCGGGGCGAGAGCTTCTCCGAGCCGGTGACGGTGGTGTCGAGGGAGGGTCCGGCGACCCGGGGACCCTCCCTGGCCGTGGCGAGCGATGGGACCGTGCATCTGGCGTGGACCCCGGGAGAGCGCCCGGACGCCGACGTTCTGGTGGCCCGTTCCGACGATGGCGGCTCATCGTTCTCGGAGCCGCGGGTCGCCGTGGAGAGCCCGGGGCACGCCGACGCTCCGAAGCTGGCGGCGGCCAGGGACGGTACCCTCCACCTGGCCTACGGTGAGAGCGAGGAGGGACCGGGGGGCGCGTATCAGGTCCGCTACACCCGCTTCACCGGGAACTTCGAGGAGCCCAGGACCCTGGAGAGCCCCGACCCTGCCCGGGGAGGCGGCTTCCCCCACCTGGCCCTGGACGCGGACGACCGTCCGCACCTGGTCTGGGAGCTCTTCCCCAACCCTGGCCAACGGCCCATGGGGCTGGCGACGGCCGCCGGGGTGGACGGAGGCCGGGACTTCGAGGAACCGGCCCCCCTGCCTGGAAGCCTGGATCCGGAGCTGGGCATCAACGGAAGCCTTCAGGGCCTGCTCACGAGCAAGCTGGCCGTCCGGGAGGATGGGCTCGTGGCCGTGGTGAACAGCACCTTCAACCCGGGCCAGGAGAGCCGGGTGCTCCTCTACCTGGGGGAAAAAAGGGGGCGGTAGGGGAACCTGTGACGTGACGGCGGGACCCCTCTTCCGAGGGGCCCCGCCCAGGTGAATCCGCCCCTCCACTCCCCTCCGGAGAAGATTGCCGACAGCTTACGGCCACGGGCTCCGGAGAGGGAGTGAACGGATGCTCGTCATCAACGCCTCAGGCCGTCGGACTCCTCCACCGTCAGGTCCCCTGAGCACTCGGCCAGATCACCGACGATGGCCACGCTCCACGTTCCCGGCTCCGCGCCGTCTGTGGCCACATGGATCTCCACCGAGGCGGCGTCTCCCTGCTGCCAGCCATCCACCTCCAGGCCGCTGGCGCTCTCCACCCCTACGTCCTGGACGGCACCCGGATCCTCGGAAAGCGTCGCCTCCAGGGTGACGCTACCCTCATCCGCCTGCACGCTGGCCGGGGAGAGGGATGCGCTGCATGGGTCGCCGTCGATGGGATCGCTCACGGCCAACCCCGGCTGCGCCACGACGAAAAGGAAGGCGAAGGCCGCCGCTCCGGCGAACCATGCCTTGGGGATTCGAGAACGAGAGTTCTCTTGACTCATTGGACCTGCTCCTTCGGATCTGGAAGACCCGAGTTGCGCCCGGGCGAGCCGTGCCCGGAACTGCGATATATCCTTCCAGGGCGGACGGCAGGTGCCGCGTTCCACGCGGGCTCCCTTCGCCCCCTCCTGGAGCCGGTCCAAGGTGAACCGGCGACGGTACGAAGGGTCAAGGTTCGTGCCAAAGACCCGCATTGTCACAATTCCTTGTTGCACAATACGTTAGCGGATCTGTAGAGGAGCGTCCACACCTTCGTCCCGGGGGAAATAATCCCGGGGGGCGGGAAGTCTTGCTCGGAGGCCGCGGTTCAGGTCGCCGGATGGGGTGGGAACAACCTTCGACTCACCCCGACGCCGCCCCTCCCAGCCCCTCCCGGTAGAGCTCGGCCATGTCCCGGAAGAGGCGCTCTCGGTGGAACCGCCGAAGAACGGAGCGGCGGGCCTCCTCCCTGGCCTCGGGTCCTGGTGGATCGTCCAGCACCCGGGCCAGCCGGTGGGCCCAGGCGGCTGGATCCTCCTCCTCCAAGAGGGTGCCGAGCCGGCCGCCCTCCAGGACTTCCGGGACCCCCCCCACGGCCCGAGCCGCCACCGGGACGCCGGCGGCCAGGGCCTCGATGACGGCCACCGGGGTGCCCTCGTCGTGGGAGGGGAGGGCCAGAACGTCCATGGCCCGGTAGAGGTCGGGCAGATCCCGGCGCCAGCCCAGCCAGCGGATCCGGTCCTCCACTCCCAGAGCCTCGGCCAGAGCCCGGAGCTCCTCCTCCCGGCTCCCGCCCCCCACCACCAGGAGGCGGACGGGACGCCGACCGTCGGGGGTGGCCAAAAGGCGCTCCAGGGACCTGAGGGCATGGAAGACCACCTCGTGGTTCTTGACGGGAACGAGGCGGCCCACCATCCCCACGATGACGGCGTCGGGCTCCAGATGCAGGGACCGGCGCACGGCCTCCCGGTCCGCCTCGTCCGCGCCCCGAACGAACGGGTCCAGATCCAGCCCCAGGGGCACGACCCGGTACCGCTCCTCCGTTCCGATCCCCAGCCCTCCGGCCATCTCCGCCTTCTGGGCCTCGGTGAGGACCACGATCCGGTGGGTGATCCGGGCCAGGGCCCGCTCCACGGCCAGGAAGAGCCGGTTCGCCGCCCCCGGGAAATAGCTCCCGCCCAGGACGTGCCCGTGGTAGGTGTGCACCCGCAGGGGAACCCGGGCGGCGAAGGCGGCCGCCCGCCCCAGGGCCCCGGCCTTGGCCGTGTGCGTGTGGACCACCCGCGGCCGCTCCCGCACGAAGAGGAGGAAGAGGCGAAGGAGGGCCGCGGCGTCCCGCAGCGGGGCGATCCTCCGGCTCAGGGCGGGGAGGGAGTGGACCTCCACGCCCCGCTCCAGGGCGTAGTAGGACATATCCCCCTCGTCCTCCTCCACCCGGCCCGCCACGAGCCGGGTCCGGAACCCATGCTCCTCCAGGCCCCGAGTGAGCTCCACCACGTGGATGGCGGGCCCTCCCACGTTGAGGCGGGCGATGACCCGGTGGACGGGGATGGGCTCCCGAGGGGTCCCGCCCTGGCTCACCCTTTGACGATCCAACTCCCGGGCCGTCCGTCCGCCCTCCGCCGCGCCACCTCGGCCGAGGCGTTCCGTGCGTCCACCAGGACCTGTGAACGCTCGAAGATCTGCTCCAGGTCCAGGTCCGAGTGGTCCGTGAGGAGGAGAACCACGTCCGCGGTCTCCAGGGCGTCATCGGTCAGGGGGACGGACTCCCGGGCCTTCTCGTCGCCCTCCAGCGCCAGGGACGGAACGTACGGGTCGTGGTACGCCACCTCGGCCCCGTCCACCTCCAGGTGGTGGAGGATGTCCAGGGCGGGCGACTCCCGGATGTCGTCCACATCCTTCTTGTACGCCACTCCCAGGACCAGGACCCGGGAGCCGTTCACCGCCTTCTTCCGGTTGTTCAGGGCCTCGCGGACCTTCCCCACCACGAAGTGGGGCATCTCGGCGTTCACCTCCGAGGCCAGCTCGATGAAGCGGGCCCGGTAGTCCAGGGTCCGCATCTTCCACGAAAGGTAGTGGGGATCCACGGGGATGCAGTGCCCTCCGAGCCCGGGCCCGGGCGTGAACTTCATGAAGCCGAAAGGCTTGGTGGCGGCGGCCTCGATCACCTCCCAGACGTCCACGTCGAGCCGGTCGGCGATCTGGGCCGTCTCGTTCACCAGGGCGATGTTGACCGCCCGGAAGGTGTTCTCCAACAGCTTGGTGAGCTCGGCCGCCTCGGTGGAAGTGACGGGGACCATGGTCTCCACGAACCGCTCGTAGAAGGCTTTCCCCCGTTCCAGGCACGCCTCGGTGATCCCTCCGATGACCTTGGGGGTGTTGTGGGTGAGCCAGACCGTGTTGGCCGGATCCACCCGCTCGGGGGAAAAGCAGAGGTAGAAGTCCCGCCCCACCTCCAAGCCCTTCTCCTCGAACAGCGGGAGGAGCACCTCCCGGGTGGTCCCGGGATAGGTGGTGGACTCCAGGATGATCGTCTGCCCCTCCCGGAGCGAGGAAGCCACGGCCTCCCCCGCCGAGAGGATGAAGGAGATGTCCGGATCTCCGGTCTTGGAGAGGGGCGTGGGAACGCAGATGGAGATGACCGTACACTCGGCCAGGCGGGAGAAGTCCCCGGTGGCCTCCAGAATTCCGGTATCCCGCAGGGAGCCCACGTCCCGGTCCTCCAGGTCCCGGATGTGGGTCCGGCCGGCGTTCACCGCGTCCACCACCTGGGGCTTCACGTCGAAGCCCAGGGTCCGGACGCCGGCCCGGCCCGCCGTCACCGCCAGGGGCAGGCCCACGTAGCCCAGGCCCACCACGCCGAAACTGCCCGGATCCCTTCTATCTGATGTCGTCATGATGCGTCATCTCGGTGGTGGAATGGAGTCGAATCCTGTGGTCCGATCCTGTGATCCGATCTTCGCCGGTCGGGGCGCGACGGGCCCCGTTCCCCCCCTCCGCCGACCCCGGCCGGGTGGACGCGCGAACGGGCGGCGCACCACAATACAGCCGGCGGGCGACGCCGAAAACCCGGATACGGAAGGGTTGATCTTCCTGCCGGAGGATCGCCATCGTCCACCCAGCCTCCGAGGGCGGTTCCGAGGGCGGGCAGGCGCCCGAGCACTCCATGCAAGGACAGGGCCGCGACCATGATTCGAATCACCGTCACGACCTTCACTCCGTTCCTCCTCCTTCTCCTGTGGCCCGAACCCGGGGGAGCATACCCCGTGGCCGCGTACATCGACCCGGGGACGGGGGCCCTCATCCTCCAGGCCATCGCCGCAGCCGCCGTGGGCAGTGTGATCTTCGCCCGGAAGCAGCTCGCCCGGGCCGGCCGGTGGGTGGGCGGCCTTTTCGGCCGGACCGCCGCCGAGGAGGGAGGGGGCTCCGAACGGGAGGGCGACTCCGAGGGGGCCAACGGCCCCGGGGCGCACGCTGGGTCCGGCGAACCGGGCGCGGGCTCCGAACGGGGATCCGGCTCCGGCGGACGGGGCGCCGACGAGGTGTCCGGCGACGCAGCCGTCGACGGGGAGTCCGTGCGGAATCCGAAGAGCCCGGGAGCCGGGAACCCCTCCGGACGCTCCCGGTGAGGCACGCCCGGTGAGCGGAGTTTCGGGGCCGGGGACCGCTTCGTTCCGGGATCCGGCGGGTACGCTGATCTCCGACCCCGCCTCCACGAAGCCCTACCTCCTCCGGGCCGTCCATCCCGCCTACGTCGACGGGATCCGAACCCTCCTCTCTTCCTCCTTCCTGAGGGAGCTCATGGAGGAAGGAACGGTGGTGGAAACCCGGGAGACGGCGGATCCGGCCCGCGCCCTGGAGGATCATGGGCTCGGGGCGCCCACCGGGACCCCGACGGACTCCCCGGCCGACTCCGCCCCGGAATGGATCCGACGGGCCCTCGTCCTGGAGCACGAACGGGTTCCCTTCCCCTCCTACCCGGAGGAATGGCCGCCGGAGATGCTCCACGCGGCCGGAGCCCTCACCCTGGAAATCTGCCGCCGAGCCCTGGAGGAGGGCTACATCCTCAAGGACGCCACGCCCCGGAACGTCCTCTTCCGAGGGTCCGATCCCGTCTTCGTGGATCTTCCCTCCTTCGAGGAACCCGCGGAGGGAGACCCGGTCTGGCGGGCCCACGCCCAGTTCGTGGAGACCTTCCTCCTTCCCCTCATGGCATCCAGGGACCTGGGCCTCCCCATGGCCGCCCACTTCGCCGGGCCCGGAGAAGGGATCGAGCCCGTGCGGATGGCCCGGATGCTCCCCCTGAGAAAGCTCCTCCGTCCCGCCACCCTGGGCCTCGTCACCCTCCCGGCCCTGCTGACGCCGTCCGGGCACCGACTCAGGGCCCAGGGCCGGAAGGGCCCCCGATTCGACCGGGAGGTGGCCCGGGAGGTCCTCCTTCGACACATCCGGAAGTTGGAGAAGCGCCTGGAGAGACTGCGACCTTCGGTGGGCGGCGGGCCCTCCCGGTGGGAAGGCTACCAGGATGCCTGCCACTACCCGGAGGAAGCGTGGGCGGCCAAGCTGGAGGCGGTGGAGCGGGTGGCGGCACGCCTCTCCCCGGCCACCGCCCTGGACCTGGGGTGCAACGAAGGGGAGTTCTCCGCCGTCGTCGCCCGGGCCGGAGCCTCGGTGGTGGCGGTGGACGCCGACGAGGGGGTCGTGGGACGGACGTGGCGGCGGGCCCGGGACGGGGGCCTCGAGATCCTCCCCTTGGTCGTGGACCTGGCGGACCCTACGCCCCCGGCGGGGTGGAGGAACCGGGAACGTCCGTCCTTCCTCCGCCGCTCCCGGGGCCGCTTCGACGGGATCCTGGCCCTGGCCGTGGTCCACCACCTTCTCGTGACCCACCGCGTTCCGCTGGACGAGATCCTCGCGCTCATCAGGGAGCTGGCCCGGGACTTCGCCCTCGTGGAATACGTCCCCCCGGACGACCCCCGCTTCCGGGCCTTGGCCTGGGGCCGGGAGGAGCTCTTCCAGGACCTGACGCTGGAGGCGTTCCTGGAGGCTCTCGGCCGGACCGGCACCGTGGAGGAGACCATCGAGCTGCCAGGCTCCCAGCGGCGGCTGGTGCTGGTGAGGTACGGGTGAGCGGGAGGGAGGGAAGCTTCCATCGGTCCCCGGTCGTCCTGGACCTTCTCGTGTGCGGGTCCTATGTGGGGCTCCTGCTTCTTCCCGCCATCGCCCCGCTCGTCTTCGAGGGGCGTGCAGAGGGGCACTACTTCACCGTTCGGAACGCTCCGCACCATTGGGCGGCGCTGGCGAACCTGGGCGTGGGCACCCTCCTGCTCTTCTCGTTCAAGCGGATCACGTGGCCTCGGGCCGGAGGTCGTGCGCGAACCCTGATGGTCGTGGGAGGACTCCTCCTCCTGTGGCTCCCGGCCCTCCAGCTCTGGAGGCGCGACCTCCTCACCCCGATCCGGGATCTGGCCTTCGCCACCTTCGGAGCGCTTGGCGGCCGAGTAGGGGTGATGGTCGGGATGGGCCTCCTGGGAGCGGCGGTGGCCGGAGCGTTCGTGCGAGCTGCGGTCCGGGCGCCCGGGCGGGTCCGGGCCGGGGCCCGCACAGGGCTCCTGGTCCTTTCACCGCTCACCCTCCTCCTGACGGTCCAGATGGCCGCCATCGCCATGGGGGCCGGCCCGCGGATGGAAGCAGGAAACGTCCACGAACTGGACGCGGATCGAAAGGCGGACGGGGCGGAGGATTCCGGCCACCGAGAGGGCGCCCGGGTGATCTTCGTGGTGTTCGACGAGCTGGACGCCGACTCCCTGGAGGCGGCGGCGACCGACGGCCCTCCGCTGGAAGGATTCGAGTGGATCGTTTCCGAAGGGGTCCGCCTTGCGGAAACCCCGGAGCCCGGTCCGTGGACCGCACGAGCGATCCCGGCGCTAACCCTGGGAAGGCCGGTGGAGGCTGCTGCCCCGGTGGGCCCCACGCAGCTCGCCCTCGAGCCCGCGGAGCAGGGTGTGAGCGTCTACTGGGCCCCCGAAGAGACGTTCCTCGCCCAGTGGCGCCGCGAGGGAGGTACGGTGGGAATGGTGGGCTGGTACCACCCGTATTGCCGGATTTTCCGGGGCCACGTGGACGCATGCCATTGGGAGCCGTCCAGTTGGAGACAGCCCCCCCAGCGGGGAGGATTCGCGGACTGGCTCCGGCTCGCTGCGGGTCAGTGGGCCACGTCGACACTCCGCCCACCCGCTCGGGAGCTGGAAGCCGGCGCTCGGAAGGCGACCGAACGGATCGAGAAG
Source organism: Gemmatimonadota bacterium (assembly GCA_007122885.1). Classification (GTDB taxonomy): domain Bacteria; phylum Gemmatimonadota; class Gemmatimonadetes; order Longimicrobiales; family Gaopeijiaceae; genus SKSR01. The sequence goes on along the minus strand of SKSR01000212.1, from coordinate 7,855 downwards.
AGGGCGCACGATTGGGCCACGGACCCGTTCCTCGATCTCCTCTGGGTCCATCACACCATGCCCCACGACCCGGTGATCGGGGAGCCCTTCGTCCTCCCGAGCGGGAAGGAAGCGTCCGGCTACCGCCGGAATCTCCACCGAGCGGACGAGTTCCTCACCACCTTGCAGGCCTCGCTCCAGGATGCCGGACTACTCCAGGAGACCGCCCTGATCGTCACCTCCGACCACCCCCGGCGGAAGCAGGACCCGGAGGACGGCGGCCTCACCATCCCACACGGCTCCACCGTCCCCGTCCTCCTTCGCCTCCCCGAAGACCCGGAGCCCCTCTCCCTGGATTGGCCGTGCCCGCCCCTCTTCCTCGCCGACCTCTCCCTGGCCATCCTCCGAGGCCAGGTGAGGTCGAACCAGGAGGCTGCGGAGTGGATTCGGTCCCAGGCCGCCGAGCGCTGCCCCGAGGCAGGGTGAGGAGCGAGCTCCTACGGTCGGCCCGCTCCTCTAACCCGTTCCCGGATGAAGTCGATGACGGCTCCGGACACGCGATCGGGATCGGCCATCCCGCTCCAGATCCCGCTGTGGCTCCGGTCGGGGAATTCCCGGATGTCCACATCCGGATGGCCGGCGTCCCGCAGGTCCCGGGCGAAGCGCTCGTGTTGCTCCCGGCGCCAGTCGGCGTCCCCATCCGCGTAGAGGAGGAGCATGGAAGGGGCGTCCGCCCGGAGGTGGGTGTGGGGCGAGGCGTCGACCCACACCTGGGGATCGGTCCCCCAGACGCTTTCGTCACGATCCGGCGCCACCTCGTCCACGTAGAAGAATCCGCTCACCGGAATGGCCCCGGCCAAGGAGTCCAGGGAGAGACCCTCCGCCTCCAGATACCGGGCGTCGGTGGCGATGAGCCCGGTGAGGTAGCCCCCGGCCGAGTGACCCATCACGAAGAGGTGGTCCGGATCCCCTCCGTGCTCCCCGATGTTGTCGCGGACCCACGAGAGCGCCTTGGCCACATCCTCGATGTGGGCTGGATGGGAGACGGCGGGAGAGAGGCGGTAGTTGATGACCACGGTGCCCACGCCCTCGGAGGCGAATCTCCGGCCGATGTGAGTCTCCTCGGACTTGTCGCCCTGGAGAAGGCCGCCTCCGTGGAGGGAGACCAGAACCGGGAAGCCTTCCGCTCCCTCCGGTAGATAGAGGTCCAGCTCCCCGCGGTCCCCGCTGTAGTCGGGGCCCGCGGCGTACTCGATCCCGGTGATCTCCTCTACCTCGAACTCTTGGTCAGCCGCCCCCTCCACGGCCGAAAGGAGCGCCAGCCCCAGCACGCAGGGAAGTAGCTTCATTCCTCATTCTCCCGAAACGAGGGTATGGCCCGGGGCCGCCCCGCCCTATTTTCCCGGAGCGGTTCCGTCGGGCACCGCAGGGTCTTGGGGCACCGTAAGACCCGCCGCCCGGCCGTGGCAAGCAGAATCCGTCCCTCGAACCCCGGGAGCCCCCAACCCGTGTCCAGCGAATCCGATCGGCCGCCCACCTCCCTCGTCACCGGAGGCGCCGGCTTCATGGGCGCCCACGTGGCCCGCACCCTCCTGGACATGGGCCACCAGGTCACCGTCCTGGACGATCTCTCCGGCGGCTTCCGGGATCAGGTCCCCGAGGGAGCCCGGTTCGTGGAGGGGAGCATCCTGGACGAGGAGCTGGTGGGAGCGCTCTTCCGGGAGGAGGGCTACGACTACGTCTACCACCTGGCCGCCTACGCGGCGGAAGGGCTCAGCCACTTCATCAAGCGGTTCAACTACCGGAACAACCTCATCGGGAGCGTGAACCTCATCAACGAGGCGGTGAAGCACGACGTCCGCTGCTTCGTTTTCACCTCCTCCATCGCGGTTTACGGGGAGCTGGAGCCCCCCATGCGCGAGGATATGCACCCGGAGCCCGAGGACCCCTACGGCGTGGCCAAATACGCCGTGGAGCTGGAGTTGGAGGCCACACGAAAGATGTTCGGCCTCCCCTACGTTGTATTCCGGCCCCACAACGTCTACGGCGAGTACCAGAACCTGGGGGATCGCTACCGGAACGTGGTGGGGATCTTCATGCGCCAGCTCAAGGAAGGAGAGCCCCTGACGATCTTCGGCGACGGCGAGCAGACGCGGGCATTCACGTACATCGGGGACGTGGCGGAGCCCATCGCCCGTGCCGTGGAGGTGGAGGAGGCCTACGGGGAGGTTTTCAACATCGGGGGAGACACGCCCTACACCGTGAACGAGCTGGTCCGGGCGGTCATGGAGGCCATGGGCACGGAGGGCCGGATCCGGCACGTGGAGGAGCGAACAGAGGTGAAGCACGCCTGGGCGGACCACGGCAAGGCCGAAAGGGTGTTCGGCCACCAGGGGACCACTCCCCTGGAGGATGGCCTGGCCCGTATGGCCCGCTGGGCCCGCTCCGCCGGCGTCCGGAAGAGCCGGAAGTTCGAGGCCATCGAGATCGAACGGGGCCTTCCGCCGGTGTGGCTGGAGGAATAAGGCAGGAACGCTCCATGCCCCGCATCCTCTTCATAGCCGCCCACAGGCCGGACCGCTCGCCGTCGCAACGCTTCCGCTTCGAGCAGTACCTCCCCTGGCTGGAGCAGGAGGGCTGGGAATGTGAGCTCTCCTACCTGATCACGGAAGCCGAGGACCGAATCTTCTACCGGCCCGGTCGCGCCTTCCGCAAAGGAGCCGCTGTGCTCCGCCACGCGGCGATCCGGCTGCGGGACGCCCTCCAGGCCCGCCGCTACGACGTTGTGTTCGTGCAACGGGAAGCCTTCTTCGTCGGTCCCCCCATGTTCGAGGCCCTCCTCCAGGCGGCGGGACCGGCGCTGGTCTACGACCTGGACGACGCGGTCTGGCTCCCCAACGTGAGCAACGCGAACCAGCGCTTCGCCCGGCTCAAGCGGCCGGAGAAGGTGAACCGGGTTCTGGCCCGAGCGGACCTGGTGGTGGCGGGCAACGGGTTCCTGGCCGAGCACGCCCGGCGCTTCAACCCCCGGGTCCACGTCATCCCCACCACCATCGACACGGAGCTCTACCGACCGGCCCCGAAACCCTCAGCCCGCGGGTCCGGGGAGCCGGCGGTCGAAGCCACGAGGCGGGAGGAAGGGGCCGCCCGTTCGGGGAGCTTGGAAGCTTCCCCGGAGCCGCGATCGGGCCGCCCCGGCACGAGCTCGGACGAGCCCATCGTCATCGGATGGAGCGGGAGCACCACCACCATCGAGCACTTCCGGGAGGCGCTCCCGGTCCTCCACCGCCTGAAGGAGCGGTTCGGCAGCCGGGTGGACTTTCGGGTGGTGGGCGATGGGAGCTTCCAGGTGGAAGAGCTGGGCATCCAGGGCCGGCCCTGGCGGGCCGAGACCGAGGTGGCGGACCTCCAGGAGATGGACATCGGAATCATGCCCTTGCCGGACACCGACTGGGCCCGGGGCAAGTGCGGGCTCAAGGGTCTCCAGTACATGGCCCTGGAGATTCCGGCGGTCATGGCCGATGTGGGGGCGAACCGGGAGATCGTCACCCACGGCGTGGACGGCTTCCTCTGCCGGACCGAGAAGGAGTGGGAGGAGGCGCTGACCCGCCTGGTGGAGTCCCTGGTGCTCCGGGAGGAAGTGGGGCGGGCGGGGAGGAAGCGGGTGGAGGAGGCGTACTCGGTTCAGGTGAACCGGGAGCGGTACCGGGAGGTGTTGGGGGAAGCCGTGGACCGACGCCGGAGCGGTTGAGCCTCGAACACCCTGTGGGGCCCGCAGGAGGCGGACCGCGACCGCCGGCGAACGGAGGCCGCGAAGGTCTCTGTCCCCGCTTCTCTCAGCTCCCCCTTCGGTCCCTGAGGACGGCGGCTGCACAGAGGAAGACCTCGGTCCTGGCGAGCCGCCATCCATCGACCACGATCACCGACTCCTCCTGGAAGTCCTTTCGAATCCGAGCCCTGAGAAGGTCCGGGGCCGAAACCTCTCCCGACTGCCCCCTGGGTCGGCACAGGCTCCGCATGAACGCGCGGGCTTGTGCACGGCCGTCGGAGCGCTCCAGGTACCGTGCCCCAACCTGCCGAAGCCGAGGCTCCGAGGCGAACACCCGGAGAATCCGCTCCATCTCGTCGGGGAGGCGATCCTCTCTCCTTGGGGCGATGAGGGCGAAGGCCTTTTCAGGAACGAGCAGGAGCCCCGCGAGGACCTGGATCGCCGCTCGGCGGGAGAGGGTCCACGCCGGCCCCATCATGCGAGCGTCTCCTCGAGGTGATCTGCCAGCCGCACGGCCAGGGCGACCAGGTTGAGCGTCGGATTCGTATGGCCCGAGGTGGGAAAGACCGAGCTCCCACAGACGTAGAGGTTCGAGACCTCGTGGACTCGAAGGCTCGGGTCCACCACACTGTCGGTCGGATCGTTCCCCATCCGCGTACCCCCGCAGTGGTGCGACTGCCAGCCGAGCTCATCGGTCCAGGAGCGATCTTGCGGATCGAAGGAAAGGTGGACCCGGCCCAGCTCGGCTCGACCCATCTCCAGGGCCAAGCGTTCGAGGACGGTCCGCACGGTGCGTCCTTCCAGCTCTCCGAAGGCCAGGCGGAGGCGGGCGTGGGGCTGGCCCAAGGCGTTCTTCCGATCCGCCAGGGTCACCCGGCTCTCGCGATTGGGAGCATGTTCCAACCGGATACGAATGTCGAAGGGCTCGCCGTCCCCGGGAAGGACGCCGGCCATCACGTCTTCAAGCCGGTTCCAAGCCCGACCCAGGATCTCCGGTCCCGGAACGTGCGACTCCCGCTCCCGGATCCGCAAATGCACCGAATGATTGAGGACACCCATTCGCTCCTGCCACTCGGGCGTAAGCTGAAAATCCGTACGGATTCGCCAAGCGTCGGTCTCCGTCCAGGGATCGAGAAAGAAGTCGAGACCCTGGGAGGGATCGAGGACGGCCTTGCCATGATCGTAGAAGGCATGCTCCATGAAGTACCGTCCGACCATGTCCTTCCGGTTCCCCAGCCCCGCTCCACTGGCCCCGGAGACCAAAAGGAGCCGCACGTTCTCGATGGCCCCGGCCGCCAGGACCGTAGCCCGGGGACGGACCCAAGCACGGTGCCCGTCCAAAGAGGTGGCCCGGACCCGTTGAACCGCTGTCTCCCCCTCGTCGCATTCCAGCTCCAGAACGTTGGCGTGGAGGAAGCACCGGATGTTCCGCGCTCGCTCGAGGGCATGACGGTACGCCCGGCCGAAGCGGAGGACCGGAGCGGGGTAACGAAAGACCACGGGCCGGAAGTGCTGCGGATCCATGGGAAAGTCCGGCAGCTCTTCCACTCCTCCCCAATGCCCCCACTCGAAGGGCAACGGCCCGAGCCCGCAGAGCTCCTGGGCCCGGCCCAGGTAGCGAGTCAACACGGTGTACCCCATCGGCCAGCCGCTTTCCGGGACCCACCCGCGGGAGGCGAAATCATAGGGATCCAGAGGCCTGGATTGGCCCGCCCAGTGATTCGTGGTCCCTCCCAGGAATCGAAGCCGGGTCTGATGGAGGGGAGGGTACGCCATCCCTGCACGGACCCCATCGTAGAGCTCCTGGGTTTCCGAATCCAACTCCAGGCCGCCGCTCTCCAGAAGGCAAACCGAGAGATCGGTGCCCGCCAGCTCATGGGCCAGGGTGATCCCCACCGCCCCACCGCCGATCACACAGAGGTCACAGTCCAGCGTGGACCCCTCTTCCACTTCCCTCCAATCCAGGATCATCCGGAAGGCTCCTGTCCCGTCTGAGCGATTTCCCGATAGAACGCCTCATGGTCCGCCGCCACTCGCTCCCAGCTCCAATGCTCCTGGGCGAAGATCCGGTTCCGGAGGCCCAGATCGTCCAGGTCCAGGGTCCGAGCCGCTCGCAGTGCCCGGGCGGCATCCTCCGGGTCACCGGGTATGTATCCGGGATTTCCCGTGGCCTCCAACCACTCGGTCAGATTGCCCGTCAAAGGACCCACCACGGCACGCCCGTGCCCATAGGCCTCGGGCAGGACCCCCGAGTTCAGAACTTCGACGCGCGGAATGAAGACCACATCGGCAGCGGCGAAGTGGAGGCGGGCCTCGTCGTCATCCGCGTAGCCGTTCCCTTCAAGGAAGGCCCGCCGTCCCAGGCGGTCGTCCAGGACGGCCCGTAGGCGCTCGAGAGGTTCCTTCCGCCAGGACGGTCGGGTGGCCTCCCGCCACCGGGGAACCACGAAAAGGGTGTCCCGAGCCGCCAGCTTCCGGTAGGTGTGGAGGAGGAGGCGTTGCTCGGCATGGGAGCGGATCGCCCCGAAAACCAGTACCACGAAGACTTCCGCGGGAAGACCCAGCTCCCTCCGGGCCGCACCCCGGTCCGGACGTTCCTCGCAGGCGAGGCTTCCGTGGGGGATCACCGCGTGGAGCCCTCCGACGCTCCCCTCGAGCTCCTGGAGAGAAGCTCGGCCCAGGTGGATCACTCCGTCGGCCCGCTCCAGCACGCCCCGATAGAGCTCCACGGCCTCCGGACACCGGTGGAGATGGGGGAGAGCGTTGTGCCGGGTCACCACCAGGGGGACGCCGGCGGAGCGCCAGGCATCCAGGGAGGCCATGAGTCGCCGTACCTCCTCCGGACCCGGCTCCCTCCAGCCCACCAGGGCCTCGGGCCAATGGATGTGGAGGAGGTCCTCCCGCCCGGGAGGTTCGTGAACCCGGTCCACGGACCGGGTAAGCGAGAGCCCCCTACCCGCGAGGGTACGGTAAAGGAAGTGGATGTAGGGGCTCCTCTGGCTGCGATCCACCGCCATCAGCACCCTCATACCGCCCTTCCCCTCCTCAGCCAGCGGCCCGACCTCCAGCCCGGAATACGGACAGGTCCACCTCATCGGTCCGTTCCCGGACGTAGCGCCGCTCCTCGACCGACAGGACCTGATCCGGATCGGTGCGCTCCTCCCTGGAGACGGGTCGGGCCGCGCCCTCCTTCCAAGGCTCGTCGGGACCGATCATCCCATCGGGTGGCGCCTGTCCCTCGAGGGCGTCCACTCCGGCCCCGGGAAGCTGCAGAAAGTCGAGCACATGGGAGACCACCGACCCGGAATCGTCCACCAGATCGTCGTAGAGAACGAAGAGATGGTTCCGGCGGCCCAGCCATCGCCCATGCAGCTCCACATCCAGGAGCCACCGAGTGGTGCACTCTTCCACCGTCCTCTCCCCGCCCCACCCCTCCGGGTGGGCCCGCGTCACCCTTCTCAAGGAGGCCACCACCTCCTCTCCCGAGCGGAGGATGTGGAGCACGCGGGCCCCCTCCACGTGCCGAGCGATGGTGGCCAGATGATGGAGGTGGATGGGAGTCTTCTCGATCCACCCGTCCGCCCCCCGCTCCCGGGCCAAATCGTCGAGGATCCCGGTAAAGAGGCGGATCCAGGGCCCGTATCGCCACGAACGGATGGCCTCCACCCTCCGTGAGCGACGTCCAGCTTCGCCGATCCTTTCCAGGAACTGGAGGAGCCCATCCCGGGCCCTCTCCCGTCGCGCCAGCCGGAGGAACCGGCGCCAGGGGCCGCCCCGGCAAAGATGGTCGAAGAAGTGGGACTCGGGAAAGGTCGTGATACGGGGATGGGCGGCCACCAGGCGTTGGAGCACGGTGGTGCCCGAGCGCGGCGTCCCCACCACGAAAACCCTCAGCACAATGACACCCTCCCGGAAGTCCAACCGATCCGCCTCAGCCACCGTCGGGCCCGAGAGTCCGCGTAAGCCCTCGGGCCGAGCAACCCAACATCTCTCAGGATCCGGCGGATCTCCCTTCCCCGATCTTCAGGCCACCACGCATCCAACGGATCCCGGAGCGGGACTCCGTCCAGGGCCTTGTGGTAGTGGGCGATGACCAATTGGTCCGGG
>SKSR01000286.1 GCA_007122885.1 Gemmatimonadota bacterium | reverse complement strand
GGAGGCGTTCGGCCCGGCGGCCCTACCGCAGGATGCTTCCGGCCCGCCGCCCGTCCCACCGGACCCGGCCGCCTTGACGGCCTTCTTCGACGGGATGATCCAGACCCATCTCCGCGAACGGGAGATCGCCGGCGCAACGCTCTCGGTGGTGCAGGGCGGGGAGGTGGTGGCGGCCCGGGGGTACGGGTATGCCCACGTCGGCCAAGGTCGGCGGGTAGACCCCGAAGAGACCCTCTTCCGAATCGGCTCGGTCAGCAAGCTCTTCACCTTCACGGCGGCCATGCAACTCGTGGAGGAAGGGCGGCTGGACCTGGACACGGACATCAACGAGTACCTGGACTTCCCGATCCCGGCTACTTACCCCGAGCCCATAACGGTCGCCCACCTCATGACCCACACCGGCGGGTTCGAAGAGGACCTTCGGAACCTCTTCATCTACCACCCCGATGGGATCGTGCCCCTGGGGGACTGGATCCGGGACAACTACCCCGGCCGGGTGCGCGCCCCGGGGACCTTCTCGTCCTATTCGAACTACGGCGTGGCCGTCCTGGGGCGGATCGTGGAGCGGGTGTCCGGCCTCGAGTGGCACGACTACCTGGAGTCCCGGATCCTGGAGCCGCTCGCGATGACCCGGACCACGGGCCGCCAGCCCCTCCCCGAGCGACTGGCCCCGGACATGTCCGAGGGCTACGTGCCGTCGAACGGAGGTTTCCGGGCCCAGGAGTTCGAGATCACGATGGGGGCCGACCCTGCGGGCTCCATGACTTCCACGGCCACGGACATGGCGAGGTTCATGCTGGCGATCCTGGGGGAGGGGCGACTCGGAGACGCGAGGATCCTGGAGGAGGAGTCCGTCCACACGATGACGGCTCGACACTTCGAACACGATCCGCGGATCCCGGGATACGGCCTCGGCTTCTACGAGATGAACAGCCACGGGCAACGGATCGTGGGGCACGCCGGGAACACAGGGTGGTTCCACGCGCTTCTGGCCCTGTTCCCGGAGTACGACCTGGGGTTTTTCGTATCGTACAACACGAGCACGGCCGCCGCGGTGAGCTTCGCCCCCGTGCTTCACACCTTCCTGGACTGGCGCTTTCCCTCCCCGCCGCCGGAGCGGGAGCCCGTGTCGGCGGGCGATCTGACCCCCCTGGTGGGAACGTACCGGTTCAACCGGGTCCCCTACACGAACTTCCAGAAGGCGGGCACCCTTGTTACCGCTGTTCCCGTCCGGGAGGAGGACGGTCTCTTGGTGGTCCGCACCCCGTTCGGGATCATGCGCATGGTGCAGGTCGCGCCTCTTCTCTTCCAGGAGGAACGGGGCTCGACCCTCGTGGCCTTGCGGACCGACGACACCGGTCGGGCCACCCACGCCTTCCCCTCGCTCACGCCCATGATGGCCCTGGAGAGGATGCCGTGGCACGCCTCGCCCCGCCTCCACCTCCCCATCCTGGGGGGCGGCCTCGTCGTCTTCCTGGGCATCCTGGTGGGGGCCGTAGTCGGCGGACTTCGGCGGCGAAGACGGTACCTCGATGAGCCCGGGGCCCTTCGGCTCGGGCGCTGGGGCCTGGTCGGGGCCGCGGCGACGAACGTGGGCTTCCTGGTCGTGGTGGCCGCCCTGCTCGCCGCCCTCGATCTCTGGGGGTTCCTTACCACACCCATGACCGGGTTCGCGGTGGCTCTGGCCCTTCCCGTCCTGGGGGCGGCGGCGGTCCTCCTTTCCGCAGTGGCCATGGGGGTCCTGTGGAGTCGCGGCCTGGAGAGCCCTTGGCTCCGGATCCGCTACAGCGCCGGGGTGCTCGTGGCCCTCCTCTTCTCGTGGTCCCTCTACTACTGGAACCTGCTGGGGTGGAGGTTCTAAGGGGCGTGGAGGGATCGGAATCGGGGCGGAAGGCTGCCGGGAGGGCCTTCCGCTCGAGCCACATCCTTCTCTTTCTAGCCTTTTCCCACGGGTGGACCTGGGGGTTCTGGGTGTTGGCCGCCCTGTGGGGCGAGACGGTCTGGCACTGGCCCGCCTCGGCGTTCTTCTATGTGGGAGGAGCCGGGGTGCTCCTGGGCGGCCTGGTGATGACGGGGGCGGTCAACGGCCGGCAGGGACTGCAGGATCTCGGCCGCCGGTGCGTGGATCCGCGTCCCATTTCCGGCCCGTGGTGGGCACTGATCCTTCTTCTCTTTCCCGTCCTGACCCTCGCGGCGGGTTTCGTGGCCGGGTTGGCCGGTACTTCCCCCGCGCCCCTGGATCTCCGGGATGCGGCGTCCCGGGTTCTGGAGCCGGCTTCGTTCCTCGCCTTCGTCCTCTTCGTCCTCGTGATCGGGCCGCTTCCCGAGGAGGTCGGATGGCGGGGCTACCTCCTGGACCGGCTGCAGCTCCGGTGGAACGCTCTCGCGGCCAGTCTCCTTCTGGCCCTGATCTGGTGGAGTTGGCATCTTCCCCTTTTGGGGCTCCCCGGCTACTTCGACGCCTTCGGGCGGGCCCCTCCCACGGCATGGGACTTCCTATGGGGGATCCTGCCGGCGGCGGTCGTCTACACGTGGGTGTACAACAACACCGGCCGGAGCGTGTTGGCCGTAATCCTGCTCCACTTCATGCACAACTTCACCGGCGAGTTCCTGGGGATGGACGATTCGGTCCGGCCGATCCGCCTGGCTCTGGAGTGGGGGGTGGCCATAGGAGCGGTGGTGCTGTGGGGGCCCGCTTCGCTCCGGAGGGCACCACCGGCGGGCCCGTCGCGGTTCCCAGGCGTGACGGGTGGGAACGAGGGACGGATCTCCAACGCCCCCGACGGGACGGAGCTCAGAAGAAGGCGCTGAGGGCCGCGAACCCGATGAAGGGAGTGGCCCCGTGCTCGGACCGCAGCTCGAGGCCTCGAGCCCCGGGGCCCAGACCGGCGAAGGCTCCCAGGCGGAGAGACACCTCGTCGGCCAGCGACCAGGTGAGCCCGGGGGAGAGAAGGGTGCTCCCGTCCCGGAGATTCACCAGCGAGAGGAGGCTCACGGACCTGAGGGGATGCACTTGCCAGGTGGCGTTGGCCACCAGGGCTTCTTGCCCCAGGACGGAGAGCTCGCCTCTGGCGGCCGCGTCCGAGAGGGCCGAGTCCAGGAGCCGATCAGGCCGGACGGCCCCGAACTCGTCGTACTGGACCTCCACCACGGCCCGAAAGTCCCGCTCGAGTAGCTGGAAGAGCCGGTCCACCCCGGCGGCGGCCCGAACCACCGTTTCTCCTTCCGCACGGCGGAGGCTCCCTTCGCCTCGGATCCCCATCTCCCCGACGGAGCCGGAAGTGGCGAGGGCCCCGGCGGCCTCGTCGTGGAGCGCTCCCCCCCAGGCGGACACCTCCCACCCTCCCAGGAGGGTCTGCCCGCGGAGGAGGGCCGTCCAGCTCTCGCCTCCCGCGGGGGCGGGGGCCGGCCGGACCACCGCGTCGAGCTCGGAGAAGGCCCCGGTGAAGACGACGCCCCGTACCGCGTCTACCCCGGCCCGATATTCCCGGAAGGGATCGGCGGGATCGAAGGGGACGAAGGGATCGGCGGGTGTGAAGTAGAGGGTGGTGGCCCAGGAGATGCTCTGGCGTCCCAACGTGATTCGGGTCCTTTCCCACGGCTGAAGTGCGACGTTCAGGCGGTCGAGGCCGTGGACCCACCCCACTCGCCGTTGGTCCACCAAGCGTCCCTGCAGATCGAGCCAGGGGGCCGCCGGCCTCCGTCCTTCGAAGCCCCGGCCCAGCGCCAGGTCGTCGGAGCGGAGGGTGAGGGTGGTCTCCCACGCCACGTTGAACCGGGCGGAACCCCAGGCGGGTCGCGCCGTGAGTCGGAGGCGCTGTACGTCCACCACCCCGGAGCCGGACAGGGGAGAGGCTTCGCTCCCTGCCACGGCGTGGAGATAGTACCCGTCGACAGGAGGGATCTGGGCCTGCGTCGGAGAGGGGACGAGGGCCCACACCAGGGAGAGGATCACGGAGATGGTGGCGAGACCGAGGCCCCGACGGGGCCCTTCATCGTCCCGTGGTAAGGGGGTCACCCTGCCTCCACGGGCTCCAGAACCCACTCAGGAAGCGCTCCCGGTTCTTTCTCGGCGTCGCGCTCCACGTGTCCGTCCACCAGCCGGATAAGCCTCCGGGCCCGTCGCATGACCCGGGGGTCGTGGGTGCAGAAGATGAAGGTGACGCCCATCTCCTGGTTCAGGTTTTCCATTACTTCCAGAAGTGCGTCGCTGGCCTGGGTGTCCAGATTCGCGGTGGGCTCGTCGGCCAGGACCAGGGCCGGAGCTCCCAGAACCGCCCGGGCCACCGCCACCCGCTGCTGCTGCCCCCCTGAAAGGGCTCCCGGGCGCCGATCCTCCAGTCCGCCCAGCCCGATGCGCTTGAAGAGCTTCGAGACCTCCCGCCGGCGCTCCTCCCTTTCCACCCCTCGGAGCATGAGGGGAAACTCGGCGTTCTCCAAAGCCGACAGGACGGGCAGGAGGTTGTAGGCTTGGAAAACGAAGCCGATGCGCTCGAGTCGGAGCTGGGCCCGCTCCCGCTCCGACATGGTCCCCACGTCCCTGTCGTCCACCCGGACCTGCCCACGGGTGGGGTCGGTGAGTCCTCCGACCAGGTTCACCAGGGTGGTCTTTCCGGATCCCGACGGTCCGCAGAGGGCCACGAACTCCCCCGGCTGAATGGCCAGGGACACGTTCTGCACCGCGTGGACCGCCGTTTCTCCTTCGCCGAAGGTCTTCCAGAGCTCGTGGGTCTCCACTGCGGGTCGAGGTCCCCTGACGTCACCGTTCGATGCCATTTCTCGCGTCCTCGCGTTCGGTTCACTCATCGGTCTTCATGGCCTCCGCCGGCTCGATCCGGGTGGCGTGCCAGGCGGGATACATGGTGGCAAGGAGCCCGATGGCGATGACGATGGAGAGGATGGCCACCACGTCCGACACCAGGACCGCCGGCTGGATCACGGGATCGACGACGGAGCCCGCGAAGGACAGGTCGCCTCCGAAGAGGAAGGAGATGTCCACCCCATCCCCGAAGACCCCCACGGAGAGGCCCAGGCCCAGGAGCATTCCAGCCAGCCCGCTGGCCAGGGTGAGGATCACCCCCTCCACCATGACCATGCCCCCCACCGACCGGCGGTTCAAGCCCAGCGCTCGGAGCACACCGAACTCCCGCGTCCGGTTGAGGACGGCCATGAGGATGGAGTTCACCACCGCCAGGGCCACGATGGCTAGGAGGATGACGAGCATGATGTACGTCTGCACCGTGTCGGCCCGGAGCCCGGCGTACAGGTCGGGCATGGCTTCCCACCAGGGACGCACGGCGATGCGCTCGGCGCCCACCCCTGCACCCTCCAGGCGCTCCCTGATGCCCGATGCGATGGAGCCGGTGTGCCGGTCCGACGTGAGGATCACGCTCACCGAGGTGGCGTCCTCTCCGAGTTCTAGCCACTCCCGGGCGGTGGCGATGGGAAGTTGCACCACCCCCCGGTCCACCTCGGGGACTCCCGTGCGGAAGATGCCCGTGACCAGGACGAGCTGGCTCTCCAGCTCTCCGCCCGCTCCGGCTGCCATGAGGACCAGGCGGGACCCCAGGTCCAAGCGTAGTCGCTCAGCAACCCCGGTCCCGACAATGGCCTCGAGCCGGTCCCCGGCCTCCAGGTAGCGGCCCTCCAGCACCTTGTCGGCGAAGAAGGAGATGTCGGCTTCCAGCTCCGGATCCACCCCGCTGATCCGCACGGGGATGGAGGAGGTGGCGGATTGGGCCAGGCCGCCCATGTTCACTTGCGGAAAGACGGCCTCCAGTTCCTCGGGAGCCGCTGCCTCGCCCACCGCCTGTATCGCGCGCTCCAGGTCTCCGGCGGCGATCCGGTCCACCAGGTCCTGAGAGCCCGTGTAGTCGGGGTGCTCCATGGCGATGTGCCCCGTGCCCATCCGGGTGGCCGAATCCACGTACATGAGGTGCGCCCCGCCCTCCAGGGCGCGCACGAACATGAGGAGGCCGATTCCCAGGACCATGGCCGATGCCGTGAGGAGGCTCCGCCGGAGCTGCCTCCTTACGTTCCGGAGGGCGATCCGCCCGATGACCAGCCAACGTTCGTTCATCGCCCCGCCATCGCTTCGGCGGAAGGGACCCGGACG
>SKSR01000040.1 GCA_007122885.1 Gemmatimonadota bacterium | reverse complement strand
CTTCGTGATGGAATACGAGGCTCGCTCTCCGGACGGAGAGCCCCTCGCATCCGGTAGCACCGTCATGGTTCTGTACGATTATGACGCGGGCCGGACGGGCAACGTTTCCGACGAGATGCGACGGAAGATCCAGGCCCATGAGGGCAGAAGCCTTCCACGGCGGCGGGGCCGGGAGGCTTAGCGAGGCACCGGTCGGGGGCGGTCGGGAGTGCCTTCTACCGGAGATCCGAATCCGCCGCCGGGCGCCGTCAGCTGATCCGGCTCATGACCCCCCGGTCGTAGAGGTCGGCGACCCACTCCCCGTAGCCATTGTGGACCAAGGTCTCGCGACGGACGTCCTCTCCGATCATCTCCTCCGTCCGCTGGGACCAGCGAGGGTGATCCACTTCCGGATTCACGTTGGAGTAGAAGCCGTATTCGTCGGGTCGAAAGTCACTCCAAAAGGTAGCGGGGCGCTCCCGGATGAACTCGATTCTATCCACCGACTTGGGGCTCTTGAATCCGTATTTCCACGGTAGGATCAGGCGGATGGGAGCCCCGTGCTGTTTCGGGAGAGGTTCCCCGAAGATCCCGGTGGTCGCGAGGGTGAGCTCGTTCATGGCTTCGTCCATGCGAAGGCCCTCGTAATACGGCCAGTTGTAATGGGTTTGCTCTCGTTGGCCCACCGCCTGGTCCGGACGGTCGAAGCTTAGGAAGCGTACGTAGCGTGCGGAGGACCGGGGCTCCACCTTGCGGATGAGCTTGTGCATGGGAAAGCCGACCCAGGGGACGGTCATGGCCCAAGCCTCCACGCAGCGGAACCGGTAGATCCGCTCCTCCAATCCGAATTCCCGCTCCAGCTCAGCCACGTCGTAGGTGCCGGGCCGCTCCACTTCACCGGTCACCTCCACCGTCCAGGGACGGGCCTCAAACGGACCGGTATTCTTCCAGACCGCTTCCTTGTCCGTGGTGAACTCGTAGAAGTTGTTGTAGGTGGCCGCTACGATCCGGTCAGTGAGGGGACGCTCCACCTGGAAGGTCTCGTTTCGATCCGCTGGGTACAGATCCCGGGTCGGCGTGTCGGGAATGGTGTCCAGAGGGCCTTCCGGCTCCGTGGCGGACCCTCCGTTTCCCGCCCGCGATTCGCTCGCGCACGCCCCCAGGCCCAGGGCAGCCACGCTCAGCCCGACCCCTTTGATGAAGCGGCGTCGGTTCCAGTAGACGGACGGGGAGGTGGCCTCCCGTTCGGGGAGATTCCATCCGGGGGGAACGATGATGTTCGCCATGACGGACCTCAGGTTTCGGGATCCAGGACGCCCGGTCGGCCCTGCGTCCCTCCGGGCTCAGGTTGAAGTCGGGAGGCGTTTCCCCCGAACATAGCGGGGCCTGTGAGAAACCCTACTGGGATGCCTGGAGTTCCGAAAGAGAGGGACTCCCGTACCCGGTCGGAAGTGAGCCCGAAACGAGCAAGGTGGATCTTTTTTAGGTTCGCGTATGTAGATGGTAGGTGAGTCGCCGCGTAGCTGATGTCGGTGAGCCCGAGCTCGAGCCTCCGCCGGCGGCGTGTGGTAACGCTTGACGAGCGGGCCTGCACCCGTTCCTTTCGGAACGGTTCAACCCGGTCGTCATCCGTACAAGGAGCTGTCGGGTCGTTCGCAGCGACCCAAAGTCTCACGGACCCGAACCCCTTCCGTGATCCGGATCGACGGTCGGGTCCAGAAAAACCTTTCGAGGGATCTTCAGGAGCGTCGCTATGTCACCACGTCTAAGAATGAGCACCCTGCTGTTCACCGTTTTCGCTTTCCTCGTCTTCCCGCTGGTGGTCGGTTCCGGGGCGGCGGAAGCCCAGAGCGACACGCGGTTCCGGGTGCTCGTCCCCAATATGCAGCCTGAGGACGAGGAGTCCAGCGTCCGGTGGGGCGAGCGCGTGGCCAACGCCATGAAGGAACACATCGATGCGTTGGGGACGCACTCCGTCATCCCGGATGACGACGTGGAGGAAGCGCTCCGGGACTTCGACATGTCCATGGAGGACCTGGACTGCATCACGGCCCGGCAGCTGGCCAGCCAGCTCGACGCACAGCTCGTCATGTGCGGCACTTATGTCGATGACGGGGAACAGTACCACTTCGAGGCCCAGTTCGTGGCCGTGGAGCAGGGCGACGAGATGGATATCGAGCGGCACGCGGTGGAGCGCCGCCGCGGCGACACGGACGAGGCTGCCGAATTCATCTTCGCCGGCTTCCAGGACATCATCGAGAAGACCCGCTATGCGGCGTTCTGCTCCCAGGACTACCAGAGCCGGAACTGGGACAGCGCCCTGGAGACGTGCGAGCGGGCCTACGAGCTGAACCCGGAATCCATTTCGGTCCTTTTCGCCCGCGCACGCACGTTCATGGAGATGGAGCGCTACGAGGAGTCTCTGGCGGACTTCCAGGCGGTCCTGGAGCTGGACGAGTTCCATGAGGCTTCCCTCGAGAACGCGGGTTGGGTGGCCACCCAGGTGAACGACGAGGACCTGGCCCTGAACTTCTACCAGCGGTTCCTGGACCTGAACCCCGACGAGACCCGGATCCGTAGGCGGGTGGCCCGTGACGTGGCGGACATCGGTGGCTATGAGGAGGCCCTCGAGCTGGTGCAGGAGGGGCTCGAGTACGACCCCGACGACGTGGACCTTTGGGAGGCCATCGGAAGCTACGCCTTCCGGGCCGCCCAGGCGCGCCGGGACGCCGTGGAGGCCCAGGACGGAGAGGACGCTGCCCTTCCCGGCGGGGTGGAGGACCTCTATGAGCTAGCCATCGAGGCCTATAACCGGGTCCTGGACGACAGGGGAGCGGAGACGCCCACGGCCTACCTGGCGAACACGGTTCGGGCCCTGCTCCAGCTCGAGGAAGAGGACCGGGCCATCGACCAGGCGCGTCGCGCCCTGGCGGAGAATCCGGAGAACCCGCAGCTCAACGCGCTCCTGGGCCAGGCTCTCTACGATACCGGGCGAACGGAAGAGGCCGTGGAGGCCATGCTGGAGGTCCGGGAGTTGGACGACGCGTACAACAACCTCTATACCCGTCTCGGCCAGTGGTCGCTGGAGCTGGGGAACGATGACGAGGCGCTGGGCCACTTCGAGGATGCGGTGGCCGCGGGCGAGCGGAGCAATAACGAGGTGGCCCGCCAGATCTTCGCCATCGCCTACAACACCTACATCCAGGCCGACGAGTACGAGCGAGGCATCGAGCTTCTGCAGAAGGCGGGCACCTTCGAGCCCGAGTCCGAAGTGCAGAGCGAGCTGGACTTCTGGCACGGCTTCGCCCTCTTCCGGCGCGGAGAGCAGGTGCAGGAGGCCCAGACCGTAGAGTCTGCCGAACAGGCGCAGCAGCTCTTCCAGGAGGCAAGAGACCGATTCAACGCCGGTGCCGAGTACGCCGAGCGCATGCCTCAGGTGGATCTGAACCAGTTCCTGGACGCGGTGGAACAGTACCTGGAGATCCAGAGCGCCATCATCCGCCGAGGCGGTCGCTGAGTCCACGACGAACTTAGCGACGGACCGGACCGAAAGGTCCGGTTCCGGAGCGGCACCGGGGAAGGTTTCCCGGTGCCGCTCTTTTTTTATTCCCACCGGACCGGGGGCTCCCGTCCCGGGCCAGCGCCCATTTGCATGAAACTCTTGACGGGCTTCCCACCCGCCCGGTATGTTCGACCCAGTCGGCACCACTCTTACCCACTCTTACCCACTTCACTCCACCGGTGAGCGGATTCCTCGGGCGGTACGAGTACCAGATGGATCCGAAGGGACGGGTCAGCCTCCCTGCCGCGTTTCGCCGGGGCGAGGAGAACGGCCGTTTCGTTCTCCTCCAGTGGGAGCCGCCCTACCTCACCCTCTTTCCCGAGGACGCGTGGACCACGGTTCAGGAGCGAATTCTGGAGCACCGACGGAGTCCGGATGCCGGAAGGTTCCTTCGGCAGATCACGTCCAACGCGGCGGAGGTTTCTCCGGACAAGCAGGGACGGATTCTCATCCCGTCGTGGCTCCAGGAGGCGGCCGGCTTGGATGGAACGGTGCTCCTCGTGGGGGCGATCGACCGGGTGGAGATCTGGAGTCCGGAGAGGTTCGAGGAGGCTGTACCCGACGAGCCGCAGGATTTCCGGGAGCTGGCCTCCCAGATCTTCGGGTGACCGTGCTGTGGGTGGCCCATGGGTGAAGGTTCGGGCTTCGGTGGCTCCGAGCGGGTCGATGGAGGGGAAGGGGAGCTCGGATTTCACGAGCCCGTTCTCGTGGAGCGGGTTCTCGAGTTTCTGGCACCGGAGGGCGGAGGGCTGATCGTGGACGGAACGGTCGGGGGAGGAGGGCATGCCCGGGCGATCCTGCAAGCTTGTCCTGGGTGCCGGCTCGTGGGGGTAGACCGAGACCCGGATTCGCTGGACGAGGCGGGAAGCCTCCTGGAGCCGTTCGGGGAAAGAGTGCGGCTCGTGCGGGGCAGCTTTCACCGTGCAGGCCCGTTGAGCGGCCTGGAGGGTGAATCGGTTCAGGGAGTTCTCCTGGACCTGGGGGTCAGCTCGTGGCAACTGGACCGGGACGACCGGGGATTCACGTTCCGTCCGGGGGCGCCCCTGGACATGCGAATGGAGGGGGATTCCCAGGATTCTCCCTCGGCGGCCGAGCTTCTGAACACGGCGGAGGAGGAGGAGTTGGGGCGGATCTTCCGCGTCTATGGTGAGGTGCGGAGAGCCAAGGTCCTCGCCCGTCGAGTGGTCCATAGCCGGGAAGAGCGTCCTCTCGAGCGAAGCGAGGACCTGGTGCGGATTCTGGCGGAGGTCTGGGGACGAGAGCCCGAGGCCAAGGCCAAGGCTCAGGTTTTCCAAGCGTTGCGGATCGCGGTGAACGAGGAGCTCGCGATCCTGGAGGAGGGGCTCCTCCGCCTCCGGGAGCTTCTGGAGGAGGGGGGGCGGATGGTCGTCATCGCCTATCACTCGCTGGAGGACAGGGCGGTTAAGACAGCCTTCCGCGAGTGGAGCCGCGAATGCGTCTGCCCGCCGAGGCTTCCCGTGTGTCGTTGCCGTGGACGAGCCCTGGGAATTCCCCTGACCCGCCGTCCGGTGGTTCCCGACCATGACGAGGTGTCCCGGAATCCGAGGGCCAGGAGCGCCCGCCTGCGGGCCTGGAGGAAGGCGGCATGAGGCTCTCCACTCCCGGTGCCGTCGCTTTGGGCGTCGCCGCCCTTCTGGCCGCTCTGAGCTTCGTCACGTGGAGGCAGGCCCGGGTCCTGGAAGCTCTGGCGGAGGTGGACCGGCTGCAGAGGGAGCTTTCCTTGGTAGAGGCGGAGCGAGGTGAGTTGAGCCGGAGCCTCCAGTTCCTGGAAACGCGAGGCCGTGTGGTCCCGGAAGCGCGAGAGCAACTGGGAATGCGGAGCCCCGAAGCGTCCGAGATCGTCATCCTACCCGGAGGCGGGCCGTGACGCCGGAGCAAGTGGCGGGGCGCAGGCAGCAGCGAACCTTTGGGATGCGCAGGCGCCTTCTCCTTGGCGCTTGGCTAGCCGGTGCCGGCCTGGTGCTCTTCCGGGCCGGTGAGGTCCAGGTGGGGGAAAGCCAGGTCTGGCAGGCGGAGGCGGAGCGCCAGCATCGGTCCCACGCGGAGGTCCCGGCACCTCGAGGCACGATCCGGGATCGCTCCGGCCTTCCATTGGCCGTGAGCCGGGAGACCTTCCGGGTCTCCGTGGCCCCTCGGGAAGTCTGGGCCGCGCCGGGGGGGAAGGAGTCCATCCTCCAACAGGTCGCTCGCGTGCTCGACCTCCCCGAGGAAGATCTGGTGCGCCGGGTGGATCCAGAGCGTCGTTGGGTGGTTCTTCCCGGCCGGTACCCTCCGGCGGTCCGGGAGGCTTTGGCCGGCCTCAGAGGCGTCTACGTCGACCGGGACCTCCGGCGATCCCGGCCACATGGGGAGCTGGCCCGGGGAGTCCTGGGGACGGTGGTGGACGGGGTGGGTCGTGGGGGAGTGGAGCAAGCCTTCGAGGAGGTGCTCAGGGGAGAGGCGGGGCTCGAGGTCATGGCCCGAGACAGCGAAGGACGGCCGATCCCGGGAGAGATATGGCCGGTCCGAGCCGCCCGTCCCGGGGGTGACGTGGTTCTCACATTGGACCTGGATCTGCAGGAG
>SKSR01000126.1 GCA_007122885.1 Gemmatimonadota bacterium | reverse complement strand
GAGCGGGATGCTCACCGTCTTCTTCTATGCTCGCCTGTGGAGACGAGCCGGCGTCATGACCGACGTGGAGTTCACCGAGCTCCGCTACGGAGGGAAGCCTGCCGCTATCCTGCGGGCCTTCCGGGCCGCCTACCTGGCCGTCCCCATCAACCTGATCATCATGGGCTGGGTGAACCTGGCCATGGTGGAGATCGCCGCCGTGGCCCTGGACATTCCCCGCCTATGGGCCCTCCTTTTCTGCTTCTTCCTGGCTTCCGGGTACTCGATTCTCGCCGGGATCTGGGGCGTGGTGGTCACCGACTTCTTCCAGTTCGCCCTGGCGGTGGGAGGGGCGGTGGTCCTGGCGGTCTTCGCCGTGAACGCCGTGGGGGGGATCTCGGGGATGGAGGCGGGCCTGGCCGACGTCTACGGCTCCAGCGAGGCGGCCCTTTCCTTCTTCCCGCAGCTGGGTGCCGCGTGGATGCCCGCTATCACGTTCGCCGTCTACTTGGGGATGAACTGGTGGGCCTCCTGGTATCCGGGCGCCGAGCCGGGCGGGGGAGGCTACATTGCCCAGCGGATTTTTTCGTCCCGGACGGAGCGTGACGGGCTGCTGGCCACCCTCTGGTTCAACATCGCCCACTACGCCGTCCGCCCATGGCCCTGGATCCTGGTAGCCCTGGCCAGCACGATCCTCTACGCGGACACGGATCTGGACAACCCGCGCCAGGGCTACGTGATGGCGATCATGGACCTTCTCCCGCCTGGGCTCACGGGCCTTCTCCTGGCGGGCTTCGCCGCCGCCTACATGTCCACGATCTCTACCCAGCTCAACTGGGGTGCCAGCTACCTGGTGAACGACCTGTACGCCCGGTTCTGGAGGAAGGATGCCGGACAAAAGGAGCTGGTCCGGGTCTCCCGGGCGGCGACGGCCCTCCTCATGGTGGCCTCTCTGGTCGTCACCTACTTCCTCACCAGCATCGAGGGGGCGTGGCGCTTCCTCCTGGCCCTCGGCGCCGGGACGGGCCTCGTCCTGATCCTCCGGTGGTACTGGTGGCGGATCAACGCCTGGTCCGAGATCTCGGCTATGGCCGCCTCTCTGGTGGTGAGCCTCTTCCTCTGGTTCGGGGCCGGCCTGGACCCGGATGATCCGGCGCAGTGGGCCGGGATCATGATTGCCACCGTGGCAGCGAGCACCGCCGTCTGGCTCTCGGTCACCTACCTGACTGCCCCCGAGTCCCGGAAGACCCTGGACGCCTTCTATGCAAGGGTCCGGCCCGGGGGCCCCGGGTGGTTCCCGGTGGCCGAGCGTTTGGGCTTCGGGCGGGAGGGGATGGACGGCGGCCCGCTGAACTGGACGAACTGGGTGGCGGGCGTGGTGGCCGTCTATACCACCCTCATCGGCACCGGACGCCTCATCTTCGGCGAGTGGGGGGAGGCCGTCCTCCTCCTGGGGGTGGCGGCGATCTCCTTCGGGTGGATTGCCAGGAACCTGGAGCGGATGCCCCCGGCCCGGAGCGGCGAGGAGGCGGTACCCCAACCCACCAGCTCGGTCCGATAGGCGGATGGGCGCCTTCACTCCCCTGGACCTGGTGGTTCTGGTGGCGTATCTGGGTGGCGTCACCCTGTGGGGTGCGTGGCTCGGGCGGAATCACCGGGGCGGGACCGACTACTTCCTGGGGAACCGGGAGCTCCCCTGGGGGGCGGTGCTCCTGTCGGTGGTGGCCACCGAGACGAGCACGCTCACTTTCCTCTCGATCCCCGGGGTCTCGTACTTCGGGACTTTGGGTTTCCTCCAGCTGACCCTGGGCTACCTGGCCGGGCGGATCGTCGTTTCCGCGGTCCTGCTCCCGGCGTATTACCGGGGGGACCTGAAGACGGCGTACGGGCTCCTGGAGGAACGCTTCGGGGTCGGGACCCGGCGCTTCACCTCCGGCATCTTCATGGTGACCCGGCTCCTGGCCGACTCGGTTCGGCTTTTCGCCACCGCCATCCCGCTGGCGCTCATCACCGGCTGGCCCTACTCGGTCTCCATCGGGCTCATCGGTCTCCTGACCCTGATCTACACCTACTTCGGGGGGATCCGGGCCGTGGTCTGGGTGGACGCCCTCCAGATGGGCCTCTACCTGGTCGGGGCGTTCATCACCCTGGCCGTCCTCCAGGCTCTGGTCCCCGGAGGGTGGGGGGAGATCCTGGCCGGTGCCTCGGCGGAGGGAAAGCTCGCCTGGCTGGACTTCTCCGTCGACCCGGCCGTCCCCTACACGTTCTGGGCCGGCCTGGTGGGTGGAGGCTTCCTCTCCATGGCCTCCCACGGCACGGACCATCTCCTGGTGCAGCGGCTCCTCACCTGCAAGGACCTGAGGGCCGGCCAGAAGGCCCTGGTGGGAAGCGGTGTGGCGGTGGTGGTGCAGTTCGCCCTCTTCCTCCTGGTGGGGATCGGCCTCTGGGCTTTCTACGAGGGCCACGCCTTCCAAGTGGCCGACGAGATCTTCGCCCTGTTCATCATCGAAGAGCTTCCGGCCGGTGTCTCAGGCCTCCTCATCGCCGGCGTCTTCGCCGCTGCCATGTCGACCCTCTCCTCCTCCATCAACTCCCTGGCTTCCGCCACGGCGTACGACTTCTGGGCGCCTCTCACGGGACGGGAGGAGGATGACGGGGCCGCCCTCCGGGCAGGGCGCCTTTTCACGCTGATCTGGGCGGCCCTCCTGGTGGGGGCGGCGATCCTCTACATCCCCATGAGCGAGGACGCGGCGGCCGTGGAGGTGGCCCTGACCATCGCCTCTCTGGTCTACGGCGCCTTCCTGGGCGCTTTCTTCCTGTCCCTGGCGCGTCCCGGGACGGGTCAGGGGGTGGTGGTGGCCGGGATGCTCGCCGGGGTGGCCACGGTCACCGCCATCTGGATCGTCATTCCCCACCGGATCGGCTGGCCCTGGTTCGTCTTCATCGGCTTCCTCGTCACCCTGATGGTGGCGTTCCTGGCCGGGGCCGGGAGGGGCGGCCGACGGCCGGCGGAGCCTGCGCCCTGAAGGGGAGGGGGAGATGGATCCTTCGACCCCCGCCTCCGGCCTCGCCTTCACCGTGGGACACTCCTCCTGCACGGCCGAGGAGCTGGCGGCCCTGTTGCAGGAGAACGGTGTGGACACCCTGGTGGATGTGCGCCGCTTTCCGGGCTCCCGCCGCCACCCCCACTTCAACCGGGGTCGACTGGAGGCCACTCTGAAAGCGAAGGGGATCGGGTACCGCCACAGTGAGGCATTGGGAGGGTGGCGGGGGGAGCCCCTCCCGGACTCCCCCAACACCGCTCTGAATGCGTCGGGTTTCCGGTCGTACGCGGACCACCTGGGGGTGGACGCCCAGGCCCGGACGGCCGTGGAGGAGGCGCTGAACGAGGCGGCTGATCGGCGTCTCGCCCTGATGTGCGCCGAGGCAGATCCCCGGCGGTGCCACCGCCTCCTGTTGGCGGACGTTCTGGCGGTTCGCGGGCTCGAGGTTCGCCACATCCTGGGACCCGGAAGGGTGGAGGTGCACAGACCCGCCCCCGAACTCCGGCTCCTGCCCGATGGACGGGTGGTCTGGGTCCACGACGGCGCCCGGCAGGAGGAGATCTTTTCCCCTGAAGAAGGAGAGGAGTGACCATGCCCGCTCCTACCAACGGAAGAGCCGGGGAGAGAGTGATGGTGCCGGAGGGGCCGGCGGCCGCCGGAGTGGACGGTGGAGCCACCGGCTCCAGGATCCTGGTCCTGGACGGAAGGGGTCGGGAGATGGGCCGCACGGAAGGCCCCCCTCTGGCCCTGGGATCGATGGAGATCGCCGAGCTCGTTCGCAGGATCGAGGCCCTGGTCCGCGAGGCGGGTGGGCCGGTCCGGTCGTTGGTGGCCGCCCTGGCCGGGGCAGGGCGAATGGAGGACCGGAGGGCCGTGGAGGGCGCTCTGCGGACGGCGCCGGTGGCCGGAACGGTCCGGGTCGTGAGCGACGTGGAGGGAGCCCACCGGGACGCCTTCGGCACCGGCCCGGGCACCCTCCTGGTGGCCGGAACGGGATCGGTTGTACTGGCCCGGACGGAGGCGGGGGGGTCAGTCCAGATCGGGGGCTGGGGCCCCTCCATGGGCGACGAGGGGAGCGGCCTCTGGATCGCCCTCGAGGGGCTGAAGGCCGCCGCCCGGGCCCACGACGGACGTGGTCCGGAAACGTCGCTCCTGGACCGATTGGTGGAGGTCTGCAGGGTGGCCGAGCCGCGGACCCTTCCCGGCTGGATCCGTGGGGCAGCCCGGCACGAGGTAGCGGCGCTGGCCCCCATGGTGCTCCAGGAGTCGGAAGCCGGGGACCGGCAGGCCCAGCGGATTCGAGGGGAGGCCGTCTGGGCCCTCCGGGAGCACCTGGAGGTGGCGGCCCGGATCCAGAAGGAGGGCGCGGGCCCAGGGGTGGACGTTCCGCCCGTCGCTCTCGCCGGGGGCCTCCTACGGCCGGCCGGGCCGCTGAGGGAGGAGGTGGCCCGGGCGGCGGGTCCGGCGGCGGAGCCCCTCTTGGCCCGGGAGGTCCGTGGGGAGCGGGGGGCTGCCCGGTACGCGCTGGAGCTCCTCTCGGAGGGCGGGGGCGGTTCGTGAGCTCTGGTCCGGGGGTTGGGGAGCGCTGGGTCGGCACCTCGCTCGCCTCCGACGGGGCGAAGCCTTCGGAGCCCGCGTCTATGCCTTCCCTTTCCCTTCCAGCGCCCGAACCACCCGCTCCTGACGTTCGAGAAGCCTCTCCGAGGGTCGCACCGGATAGGGCGCCTCGGCCCGGTCCAGGGATCGGATCGCCGGAGGCAAGGCGTCGATCTCCCGTCGGGCCCGCTCCCGGAGCGCGTCCAGGGATTCGGAGCCCTCCGGGAGCCTCCGTCCCTCCGCCATGACCTTCCGGAGGAGGGGGCGGCCCGGCGCGGACTCCCCCTCCTGGACCAGGTGATCCTGGAAGGCCCCGCTTTCCTTTTCCTCCCGGAATACCTGCTTTCTGCCCGGCAGGATTTTCTTCCCGGAGGAGAGCTTGAGTCGCCCCCGCCCCTGGTACTCCGATAGCTTGTACGCCAGATCCAACGACGGGGCGTCGGCGGAGACCCCCATGGAGGTGCCCACTCCGAAGCCGTCCACGGGCGCCCCCTCCTGGAGGAGCCTCCGGATCTCGTCCTCGTCCAGGCCTCCGCTGGCGAAGATCTTCACCTGCCCGAGCCCGGCGTCGTCGAGGATCCGTCGGCTCTCCTTGGCCAAGGCCACAAGATCCCCGGAATCCAGGCGGATTCCCCGGACGCGGAAGTCTTCCCCCAGCTCCCGGGCCAGCTCCACCACCCGGCGGACCCCCGCCAGGGTGTCGTAGGTGTCCACCAGGAGGATCGTCTCCGGGTAGAGCTCGGCGAAGCGGCGAAAGGCCTCTTCCTCCGAGTCGTGGGCCTGGATGTAGCTGTGGGCCATCGTGCCCGTCACCGGCACCCCGTAGACCTGGCCCGCCAGTACGTTGGAGGTGGCCTCCACGCCCGCCACATGGTAGGCCCGGGCCGCCTTGAGCCCGGCGTCCATTCCGTGCATCCGGCGGAGGCCGAAGTCCACCACGGGCCGACCGGAGGCCGCCTGTACCACCCGGTCCGCCTTGGAAGCCAGCACGGTCTGGAGGTGGATCTGGTTCATGACGAGGGTCTCGGCGAGCTGACCCTGGACGATCGGAGCCTCCACCTCCAGGAGGGGCTCCTCGGGAAAGACGGGGGTGCCCTCGGGCAGGGCGTAGACGTCCCCTTCGAACCGGAAGTCCCGGAGCCACTCCACGAAGCCGTCCTCGAACTCGGGGCGGCTCCTCAAATATTCCAGGGCCTGGGAGTGGAAGCGGAGGCCCTCCAGGCAGCGGAGGGCGTCGTCCAGGCCGCACGCGAGAACGTAGTTCCGGCGGGGCGGCAGCTTTCGGTAGAAGAGGGAGAAGACGGCCTGCTCCCGGAATTCCTCCCGCCAATAGGCCTGCACCATGGTGAGCTGGTACAGGTCCGTGAGGAGTGCCACGTTCTCCGGGGTGATCCAGGGGCCGGTGTCGGTGGGGTGCGTGGGCCGGTCCCGCTCATGGTCCTCGCGGGCTCCCCCGGGACCTCCCCCCTTGGGGGCCTTCCCCAGAGGGGGGAGGTGTGGGAATCTCACCG
>SKSR01000012.1 GCA_007122885.1 Gemmatimonadota bacterium | reverse complement strand
GGAGCTTGGGGAATCGAGTTTCGGGACGGGGCGGTCATGGACGGGGACGCCGAGGAGCACATCAGCGAGGTGGCCCAGGTTCTCTCCCGCTACGCCGACCTCATCGGGATCCGGGCCTTTCCCCTTTTCCGGAACTGGGAAGAGGACCGGAAGGACCGAGTCCTGGAGGGACTGGCCCGGCACTCCGGGGTGCCGGTAGTGAACATGGAGACCATCGTACATCCCTGTCAGGAACTCGCCCTCATGCGGACGCTTCAGGACCATCACGGTCAGCCGGACGGCGGCAAGTTCCTCCTTACATGGACCTGGCACCCGCGCCCGCTGAACATGGCCGTGGCCCACTCGGCCCTGTTCATCGCCGGAAAGTTTGGAATGGACATCACGGTACTCATCCCCGACGACGCCTACCGGCTGGATCCGGAGTTCGTGGAAACCGCCGGGGGACAGGCCCGAGAGGCGGGAGGGAGCATCACCTACACCACCGATCTGGAGGAGGGGTACAGGGACGCCGACTGGGTCTACGCGAAGAGCTGGGGAGCGCTCGCCCACTACGGCCGCCCGGAGGAAGAGGTGAGGGTCCGGGAACCGTTCCGGAGCTTCATCGTGGACGAAGAGAAGATGGCGCTGACCCGCAGTGCCCGGTTCAGCCACTGTCTGCCCCTCCGCCGCAACGTGAAAGCCACCGATACGGTCATGGACTCGGAAGCCTGCGTGGCGGTTGACGAGGCCGAGAACCGGCTCCACGTCCAGAAGGCCCTCATGCTCCGGCTCCTGGAGGAAACGGAATGAGCGGCCCCAGGGTGGTTCTGGCGTACTCGGGTGGTTTGGACACGAGTTACTGCGTCCTGGCCCTTCGCGAGGCCGGCTTCCGGGTCCATGCCGCCTTCGTCGATACCGGGGGAGTGGAGCCCGAACGTATCGAGGAAATCCGGGAGCGGGCCTTGGCCCTGGGCGCGGAGGCATTTCACCAACTGGACGGCGGCGAGGCTCTGTGGCGGGACTTCGTGGTCCCCCTGGCCCGGGCGGGAGGAAAGGTTCTGGACGCCTACCCCATGCTCTGCTCCGACCGATACGTGATCGCGGAAATGTGCCTGGAGCTCTGCCGGAAGCTGGGCACCGACCACTTCGCTCACGGCTGCACGGGGATGGGCAACGACCAAGTGCGCTTCGATCAATCGGTGAGGAGCCTGGGGGACTTCAAGATCTACGCCCCTATCAGGGACCTGCAGCGCACGACTCGAGAGGTGCGGGCCTACGAGCTGAAGGCCCTGACCGACGCGGGCTGTCCCTTCCCTGAGGAAACGGCCCGATACTCGATCAACGAAAACCTTCTGGGGGTCACGCTTTCCGGGGGGGAGGTGGACCGGTTTCAGGCCCCCGGCCCGGAGACCCGAGCGTGGTGTCGGCCCAGGGAGGAGTGGCCGGCGGATCCCTTGAAGGTGACGATCGGCTTCCGTTCCGGCCAGGCCGTGTCCCTGGACGGGCGGGAGCTCCCGGGACCGGAGCTCCTCACACGGCTCAACCGGAGCTTCGCCACGTACGGAGTAGGGCGACACGTCTACACCGGTGACGTGACCGTCGGCCTCAAGGGGAGGATCGTCTTCGAGTGCCCGGGCATCGAGGCGCTCATGACGGCCCAGCGCGCCCTGGAGGACGGGGTGAACACCAGGCACCAGAACGGCTTTCGCCATATCGTGGCCGGGAGGTGGGCCGACCTGGTGTACTCGGGGTTCTTCTTCGAGCCCCACAAGTCCGACCTGGACGCATACCTGGCTTCGGCGCATCGCTGGGTCACGGGCGAAGTGGACCTCTGGAGCCCCGGTGGACGGCTGGACGCGGTGGCCGTCCGTTCACCCTACGTCCTGACCGACCCGGAAAGCGTCTATGCCCAGTCCGCCTCGTGGACGCCGGAGGAGGCGGAAGGATTCGTCAAGCTTCTGGGCTGGAGCTCCACCACGGCCACGCGAATCCGGGGGCGCCCTACCCGATCGGGCCCGATGGTATCGGCATCCCCGGAAGGCCCGGTTCCGGCGGGGGACGAGAACCCGTGAAAGACGGCATCCTCGCCCATCTCGCCCGGCTCGTGGCCTGGGACACACAGAATCCCCCCCGGGCGCTCACTACGGATGCCCCGGAGCTCGCCTACCTCCAGGAAGCGGCGGGCCCCGGATTCCGGGCAACCTTCAGGGATCATGGCGAAGGCAGGATCTCGCTCCTCCTGATCCGGGGGGCACCGGAGGTCCTCTTCAACTGCCATCTGGATACGGTCCCAGCGGGGGAGGGATGGACCCACCCTCCTCTGGAGTTGGTGGTGGAGGGGGGCCGGGCCCAGGGTCTCGGTGCCTGCGACGTGAAGGGGGCCGCAGCAGCCCTCCTGGCGGCGGCATCCGCAAGCGACGCACCTGCGGCTCTCCTCTTCACCACCGACGAGGAGGGGAGCGCCTCCCGGTGCGTGGAAGGGTTCCTGGAGGAGGGGGAGCCCGACCCGAGGGACGACGGAGGGCGCGGGGGTCACCAGAACTTCCGTCAAGTGGTGGTGGCCGAGCCCACGGAGTGCCGGGCCGTATGGGCGCATCGGGGCTATCTCTCGGTCCGAGGCCAATTTCTCGGTACGGCCGGTCATTCCTCGGACCCCAGGGCCCTGGAGGAGAGCGCGAATCATCGGATGGGCCGATGGGTGGCCGCCGCCGTGGAACGATGCCGCACCCTTGTCCGGGACGGAAGGCCTCCCTGCTTCAACGTGGGACGCATGGACGGGGGGGAAAAAAACAACGTCATCGCCTCCCGGGCCCGAATCACCTGGTCCGCTCGGCCGGGACCGGGGGACTCCACCGAGGGGCTCCTGGAAGAGCTCACTTCGCTGTGCAGCGACCCTGTCGAGTGGACCGTGACCTTCGCCGGCCCCTCCCTTCCCCATTCCAGGGCTCAAGGGGATGCGGCACGCAGCTTCGCAGGACGGATGGACTTGCCGGTCCGGCCGGAGCCGGTGGACTTCTGGACCGAGGCTTCGCTTTTCGCTCAAACCGGTATCCCGGCGCTGGTACTGGGCCCAGGATCCATCGAGCAGGCCCACGCCCCGGACGAATGGGTGGCGTTGGACCAACTGGAGGAGGCCGCCCGGATGTACCGCGCCATCATGGAAGCGGACGGAGGGCGAGGGCGATGAACGAGGTTCGGGAGGTCGTCATCGAGCTTCTGGGCCAGCTGGGGTCCAGCCGGGAAGCACGGCAGTACATCGACCGGTTCTCCCAGGTCGAGGAATCCCGCTTCGCGGTGGTCAAGGTGGGCGGGGCCGTCCTCCGGGACAGCCTAGAGCCCCTGGCCACGGCCCTCGCCTTCCTTCATCGGCTCGGACTCCACCCGGTCGTCCTTCACGGTGCGGGCCCGCAGCTCGACGAAGCCATGGCCGAGCGGGGGATGGAAATGGAGAAGCTTTCCGGCCTGCGGGTGACCACCGAGGACGTCATGGCGGTGGCCCGGCCGGTGATCCACCGGGCAAACCTCGGACTGGTGGAGGCCCTGGAGCGAAAGGGGGTGAAAGCCCGAAGTCTGGTGCATGGGGTCTTCCGAGCCAGCCTGGCGGACCGGGAGCGCCTGGGACTGGTGGGAAGAGTGGAGGGTGTGGATCCGGAGGGTCTCCAGTCCACGATCGGTGCCGGCGCCATGCCGGTGGTGGCGTGTCTGGGCGAATCCCCGTCGGGGCAGGCCATGAACATCAACGCCGACGAAGCCGCCCGGGAGCTCGTTCTGGCGCTTGGGCCGTACAAGGTGATCTTCCTCACCTCCACCGGCGGGCTCCTGGATCCGAACGGCCGAGTCCTGTCCGCCATCACCCTGGAAGAGGACTACGATGAGCTCATGGCCCAGCCGTGGGTCCACTCGGGGATGCGACTCAAGTTGGAGGAGATCCGGAATCTTCTGGAAGAGCTTCCTTCCGATGCCTCCGTCTCCATCACGTCGGCGGAAAACCTGACCCGGGAGCTCTTCACCCACACGGGGGCCGGGACGCTGGTTCGCCGCGGGGAGCGGATCTTGGAACACCCGGCTGTGACCCCGAAGCTGCGACGGCCACTGGAAGTGTTGCTCGAAGCCTCCTTCCAGCGAACGCTGCGAACCGGCTGGCTCGAAGGGCGGCGGGTCCGCTCCCTCCTCATGGCCGACTCGGGTCGTGCGGCTGCCCTGGTGGTGGAAGGCACGGGTGGTGCGGGTTACCTGGACAAGTTCGCGGTGACACCGGAAGCCCAAGGGGAGGGGTTGGCCAACGCCCTCTGGCAGGCCCTCAACTCCCGGTTTCCCAAGCTCTACTGGAGGTCGCAGGTGGCGAATCCCGTGACCTCCTGGTACTTCCGCCGGGCGGACACCTCGTTCAAACGGAACGGATGGGTGGTCTTCACCAGGGGAATCCAGGGGATCGAGGAGGTGAACCGAGTGGTGAACGACGCACTGGAGCGGGACTCGGGCTGGACCGAACTGGAGAGCGGGGAATGACACGCTCACTGGCCCTGGTGGGAGGACGCGGATACGTGGGAGGCGAGCTCCTAACCCTCTTGGCCCGGCACCCTGAGCTCGAGCTGTCTTTGGCCACCTCCTCAACCCGGGCGGGAAGGCCCATCGGGGAAGAGGTGGAGGCCTGGCGGGACCGCCCGGAAACCTTCGGCACCCTGGAGCCCGAAGGGGTCTCGGCGGTGGCCGCCGACGTATGGGTCCTGTCCCTGCCCAACGGAAGGGCCGGACTCTGGGCCGCCGCCATACGGCGGGCCCACCCTGCAGCGGTGATCCTGGACGTGAGCGCGGACCATCGCTTCACCTCCGAATGGAGCTACGGACTCCCGGAGCTCTGGCGGGAACGGATCCAGGGGCAGAATCGAATCGCCAACCCGGGGTGTTACGCCACCGGGATCCAACTGGGAGTGGCCCCCCTCCGGGACCTCCTCCATGCTCCGCCCGTGGTCTTCGGGGTGTCGGGCTTCAGCGGCGCCGGTCGGACCCCGTCCCCCCGAAACAACCCCGAGCGCCTACGGGAAAACCTTCTTCCGTACTCCCTGACGGCGCACCTCCACGAGCGGGAAGCGGAGCACCATCTGGGGCGCCCGATCCGCTTCTCCCCTCACGTGGCACCGTTCTTCCGCGGCATCTCCCTGACCGTATCCGTGGAGCTGGGCCACGGCACGGACCCGGATGAACTGTACGAGCTCTTCCGGACAGCCTACCGAGGCGAGCAGCGGGTGTGGGTCAGTCCCTCGGTCCCGGAGATCCAGGACATCCGGGGTACTCCGGACGCCGGAATCGGCGGCTTCGCGGTGGACCCGCGGCTACCCAATCGAGCCGCCTTCGTGGTGGTGCTCGACAACCTGCTCAAGGGGGCGGCTTCCCAAGCTCTTCAGAACGTGAACCTGGCTCTGGGGATGGACGAGAGCCTGGGCGTGGACCCGAACCAGGAGGTGAAGCCGTGAGCCGGTTCCTATGGGAAAAGGAGGAAGGGGATGGAGGGGGCTCCAGGGAACACGAGGTGGACGCATTCCTCGCCGGCAGGGACGTGGTCCTGGACCGGGAGCTCTTTCTCTTCGACATCCAGGGAACCCGAGCGCACATCCGGGGCCTGGAGCGCATCGGCCTCCTGGACGAGGAGCAGGCCCGGGAAATGCTGCAGTCCCTTGACGGGCTTGCGGAGGCTTTCCGCGCCGAGCGGTTCACTCTCGATCACCGCTTCGAGGACGGCCACTCAGCGATCGAGTTCTGGCTCACCCGCGAATTGGGTGAGACCGGAGGACGCGTCCACACCGGCCGGAGCCGGAACGACCAGGTGGCCGTGGCCCTACGGCTGTACCTGAAGGCCCGTCTTCACGACCTGAGCCTGACCCTGGCGGACGGGGTCCGGGTGGCTCTCGAGAGAGCCGAAGAGGAGGGGGAGATTCCCCTTCCCGGACACACCCACCTGCAGAAGGCCATGCCCTCCTCCCTGGGGCTCTGGTGGGCGGGCCACGGGGAAGCCCTCCTGGACGATCTGGAGCTGGCCCAGCTCATCAGGGAATGGCTCGACGCCTCACCCCTGGGAACGGGCTCGGGCTTCGGTGTAGGCTTCCCCCTGGACCGGGAGGGCGTGGCCCGGGAGCTCGGCTTCCCGCGGTTGGTGGTGAACCCCCAGTGCGCCCAGAACAGCCGTGGGAAGGTGGAGCTCCGGGCTCTG
>SKSR01000077.1 GCA_007122885.1 Gemmatimonadota bacterium | reverse complement strand
CAGATGGAGCGACTCCGGCTGGAAGAAAGGCGAATCCAGCTCGAACGATTGGCCGACGATGTCGACGACGATGTCTTGGAAGTCGTCGAGGAAGGGGAGGTGGATCCGGACCAGATCGACGTGAGGGGGGGCGACCCGGAAATCGACGACGAGCTCCAGGGGGTGGAGGCGCGTCGAGCCGAGCTCGACGCCCGCTTCGCCGAGCTGGAGGAGGAACGACGGGCGCTGCGGGACGAGATCCTCAGGGACACCCTCACCGCCGAAACCATGGACGGACAGGTCGTGTCCATCCCCTTCGCGCAGGTGGTCCGGGCGGCCCGACCCAATGCCATGTCCACCCTGGAAAAGGCGGGCCTCTACCTGGACAAGTTCCGGGAGTTCATAACCCACTACCCTCGAGAGGCGAACACGGAAGGGGGGATTCTTCCGGCCATCTTCGGCACCGTCGTCATGGTGCTCCTCATGTCCATGATCGTCTCTCCGATCGGGGTCCTGGCGGCCATTTACCTCCGGGAGTACGCTCGCCAGGGCCGCTTCGTCCAGTTCATTCGGATCTGCGTGAACAACCTGGCCGGGGTCCCCTCCATCGTCTTCGGGGTCTTCGGCCTGGGCTTCTTCATCTACTTCGTCGGCGGAGGGATCGACCGCCTCTTCTACCCGGAGGCACTCCCCTCACCGACCTTCGGTACCCCCGGTCTCCTCTGGGCCTCTCTCACCCTGGCGCTTCTCACTCTCCCGGTGGTGATCGTGGCCACCGAGGAAGGGCTCGCCCGAATCCCTCGGTCCATTCGGGAGGCCAGTTACGCGGTGGGGGCCACCAAGGCGGAGACGGTCTGGAAGGTGGTGGTCCCCATGGCTGCGCCGGCCATGCTGACCGGAATGATCCTGGCGGTTGCTCGAGCGGCGGGAGAGGTGGCCCCCCTCATGCTCGTGGGCGTGGTGAAGCTGGCGCCCAACCTACCCATCGACGGCATCCCCCCGTTCCTGCACCTGGAGCGGCAGTTCATGCACCTGGGCTTCCACATCTACGACGTGGGCTTCCAGAGTCCGAACGTGGAAGCCGCCCGCCCCCTGGTCTACGCCACGGCCCTCATCCTGGTGCTGATCATCGTGGCCCTCAACCTGACGGCCATCTCCATCCGAGAACATCTCCGGGAACGGTACCGGAGCGTATCCGACTGAGGAGGATTCCATGAGCGGTTCTGCCCCAAGAGACACGGAAGTCGCCACGAGCTCCGGACCGGAAACGGAGGAGCGTCGGGCCGAAACCCCTCGGACCGCCACTTCCCCTCCCACCACCCAGGGGATCGCGCACACCAAGTCCGACGAACCGGTACCCGAGCTGGGGACGGAGCCATCGGCCTTCGAGCTCGATCAGGTGGGGGTGAACTACGGTGAGGTGGAAGCCCTTCGCGACGTGGACCTGACCATCCCCCGGAACCGGATCACCGCCTTCATCGGCCCGAGCGGATGCGGCAAGTCGACCCTTCTACGCTCCCTGAACCGGATGAACGACCTGGTGGACTCGGCCCGACTTTCGGGGAAGGTCCGGCTCTATGGGGAGGACATCTACTCCCCTGAAACGGACGTGGTGGAGCTCCGACGCCGGGTAGGCATGGTCTTCCAGAAACCGAACCCCTTCCCCAAATCCATCTTCGAGAACGTGGCGTACGGGCTCCGGATCCAGGGGGTACGAAAGACCTCCGTCCTGGAGGAGGCGGTGGAACAGGCTCTTCACCAGGCGGCCTTGTGGGAGGAGGTGAAGGACCGCCTGGACAAACCGGCCGTCGAGCTATCGGGCGGGCAGCAGCAGCGCTTGGTCATCGCCCGGGCCATCGCCATCGAACCCGAGGTGATCCTCTTGGACGAACCGTGCTCGGCCCTCGACCCGGTCTCCACGGCCCGCATCGAGTCGCTCATGCACGAGCTCAAGGACGAGTACACTCTGGTCATCGTAACGCACAACATGCAGCAGGCTTCCCGCGTCTCGGACTACACTGCCTTCCTCTACATGGGCAGCCTGGTGGAGGTGGGTCCCACCGACCGCCTCTTCCTCAATCCGGAACAGCAGGCCACGGAGGACTACATCACCGGGCGCTTCGGCTGATCCCCCTCTGTCCCCCTGCTCTGGAAGCGACCGGAAGGACCGCAGGCGGGGCCCGGAAGGACCCAGCACAAGGAGGGGAGCAACAACGCGCGAGGAGAACCCAACCACCGGAGCCGGGGTTGGATGGTTCGGTTCGTTCAGTCGCCTGAGGGAAACCAACCGCCGGAACGGGACACGGCATGGCCGGACTTCCAGGTTCCTCCGAGGTAGGCGACGCTCCCGCCCTGGAAGCTTTGGTGGCCCGGACGAAGGGGCTCCAGCCCTGGCGGAGGGTCGTTCACGCCGTCTCCGGAATCCTCTGCGCAGGGATCCTGGTTTTCCTGGAACCGTCCAGGGGATGGGCCGTCGCTACCCTCGGAGGGTTGGCCGGGCTGGTCCTCGTACTGGACTGGGTGAGGCTACGAGTTCCGCAGGTTAACTTCCTGTTCTTCCGGATTCTCCGCCCTCTGGCCTCTCCACGAGAAAAAGGACGGGTGGCATCCTCCACGTGGTTCGTGGTGGGTTGCTTGGTAGCGGTGGCGGCCTTCCCCCTGCAGGTGGCCGTTTCGTCCATCCTGGTCCTGGCCCTGGCGGATCCGGTTGCCGGCTACGTGGGACAGAGGTGGGGCCGGACTCCCATGGGATCCGGCACGGTGGAGGGGTCCCTCACCTTCTCGGGGCTGGCATTCCTCATCCTCCTGGGAATGAGCCCCTGGCCCACGGCACTCGTCACCGCAGTGATCACGGCCGCGGTGGAGGCCCTTCCGCTGCCGCTGGACGACAACGTCACGATCCCGGGGGTGGCGGGCGCTACCCTCTGGACCCTCCTTCTCCTCCAGGGCGGTTGACGGCCCTCCCTCCGACCCCGGACCTCTACCGCCCTTCTTCCTCCCCGTCGGCGGGCCGGAAGCGGTACCCGAAGCCCCTGACCGTCTCCAGCCACTCTCCTCGGGTTCCCAACTTGGTCCGAAGGCGCCGGACGTGCATGTCCACCGTTCGCGTCTGAATCCGGTCGGCCACGGCGGGGTCCATATTCCAGGCCCGCTCCAGGAGCCTGCTTCGGCTCTGAGTATGGCCGGGCCACTCCACCAGGGTGTAGAGAAGTCGAAACTCCGTGGGCGTTAGCTCCAACTCTTCGCCGTCCAGCACGGCCACGGTCCCCTCCACGTCCAGCGTCAGGGGGCCGGCTCGAAGGACACGACCCCGACCGGAGGGCCCCGCCGGCCCGCTTCGCCTGAGGAGCGCCTGGACCCGCAGCACGAGCTCGCGAGGGCTGAACGGCTTGGCCAAGTAGTCATCCGCGCCCAGCTCGAACCCCTCGATCCGCTCGTCCTCCTCCCGCTTGGCCGTGAGGACCAGGACCGGGACCTGCCGCGTGGCCTCGTCCCTTCGGAGAGCCGCCAGCACCTGGTCCCCGGAGACGTGAGGGATCATCCGGTCCAGCACGATGATATCGGGGATCTCCCGGTCGAGAGAAGCAAGCGCCTCCTGACCGTCCGCGGCCGTCTCCACCCAAAGCCCCTCCCGCGTGAGGCGGTAGGCCACCAACGCCGCGATGTCCGCCTCGTCCTC
This sequence comes from Gemmatimonadota bacterium, assembly GCA_007122885.1. Taxonomy (GTDB): domain Bacteria; phylum Gemmatimonadota; class Gemmatimonadetes; order Longimicrobiales; family Gaopeijiaceae; genus SKSR01. The sequence continues at coordinate 2,545 of SKSR01000077.1, read as the reverse complement.
CACCACCAGGACTCGACCAAGGACGTGGGTTTCCCATCCATCCTGGGCGGGTGTCTCGTGACCCGGAATCGATCGGTGGAGTGGCCGGTCCGCGTCCGTCGAACCATGGCGGGGAGGATGGGCGTCCAACGGTTTTCGGTGGGATCCGGCCGGCCGCGTATCACTGATCATGAGGGGGCTCCCGGTGGAGGATGGGTGCTCGCATGGTCTACTCGATCCTCACTCCGATCCCATGGCACCGGCCCGGACCGGCAAGTCGGACCTCCTGGATAACATTACATTGTCAGTGTCACGGATGACCGCAGGGACCCGTAACGAAGGTGTCACGGGACACGCCCGGGCCCGAAGGGGCGGAGTTGCGTCGCCGGGGGCAGGATCCGGGAGGTTGGGCCTTCAGGGGCGCGGGTCTTGGGGTTCCCTCGGGCCGGCCCGGGGCACGGTGAATCGGATGACGGTTCCCGAACCCAAGCGGCTATCCGCCTCCACCGTTCCGCCGTGCCGCTCCACCAGGTGGCGGACGATGGAGAGGCCGAGCCCGGTTCCCCCGGCAGCCCGCGACCGGGCCGGATCGACCCGGTAGAAACGCTCGAAGATCCGGTCGAGGTGCTGACGGGGAATCCCGCTCCCCGTGTCCCGCACCTCCACGACCCACTCCCCCCGGGCGGGCGCCGGGCGGACCACCACTTCGATTCGGCCCCCGTCCGGGGTGTAACGGAGGGCGTTGCTGAACAGGTTGGAGAACACCTGCCCCAACGCCGACGCATCCCCTCGTGCCCGGGCTCCGTGCCCTCCCCCCGCACCGTCGCCGTGCCCATCAGTCCGAGCGCGAAACTCCACCCCCCTCCGGGACGCCTCCTCCCGAAAGGGCTCCCACGCTCGCTGGGCCAATTCGGCCAGATCCACGTCGTCCCACTGGGGAGTCCACCCTCCGGACTCGATCCGGGATAGGTCCAGGAGGTCGTCCACGATCCCGTGGAGGCGGTCCGCGTTCTTACGCACGGTCTCGGCGAATCGGTGCCGGAGATCCGCCGGGAGCTCGTCGTCCAACAGCGTCTCGCTGTGTCCGCGGATCACGGTCAAAGGGGTCTTGAGTTCATGGGAGACGTTGGCCACGAAGTCCCGACGCACGCCTTCGAGCCTCCGGAGCTCCGTGATGTCCAGGAGAACGAGGACGGCTCCGCCCCGGGGCAGAGGCTCGGCGGTGACCAGGAGATGCTTCTCGTCGTAACGAAGCTCCGTAGGAGGAAGCGACTCACCGGCAGCGGCCCTGCGCACGAGCTGCACGAACCCTGCCCTCCGGGCCACCTCCTCCGGCTTGAGGCCCCGCACCTCCCCCGCCCCCAGACCGAAGATGGCCCTGGCTGCAGGGTTGGCCCGTGTGGCCCTCCCCTCCCCGTCCACGGCCAGGACCCCTTCGGCCATGGAGTCGATGAGCGTCTCCATCTCCTCTCGCTCCCTTTCCAGGTCGGCCACCCGGTGCTGGAGCTGATCCGCCAAAGCGTCCAGGTCCGAGCCCAGAGCTCCTAGCTCATCTCTCCGAGCGGGCCGAACCCTCCGGGAAAGGTCCCCCCGGGCCATGGCCGCCGCCGCCTCACGGACTCGTCGAAGGGGCCGGAGAAGGGATGTGCCCAGGATGATGGAAAGGACCCCCGCCAAGACGAGTCCTCCAGTAGCCACATAGATGAGCAGGGCCCGATCTTCCACTCCCGAACCCACCAGGGCCACTCCCGCCACCAGGGCGACCACGAGGGCACTGTGGCTCGCCAGGAGCTTCAGGACCGTCCTCACGGGGGCAGCCTCACCGCCGGGGTGGTTCGGCGCGGAACCGATACCCGAATCCCCGAACCGTCTCCAGCCATGGGGCGGCATCCCCCAGCTTCGCGCGGAGCCTCTGCACGTGCATGTCCACGGTCCTGGTGGTGATCTCGGCCCGGGTCTCCCAGACCGCCTCGAGAAGCTGGGTCCGACTCTGGACGCGACCCCGTCGCTCCGCCATGACCAGGAGGAGCCGGTACTCGGTGGGAGTGAGCTCCGCGGGGACGCCATCCACCTCCACCCGGGCCGCATCCGTGTCGATGGTCACGGGACCCGCCTGCACGAGGGTTCCACCAGCGCCCGACGGGGGGTGCTGACGGACTCGCCGGAGGACGGCCTCGACCCGAAGGACGAGCTCCTCCGGAGAGAAGGGTTTGGAAATGTAGTCGTCGGCTCCCAGTCGAAGGCCTTCCACCCGGTCCGACTCCTCCCGAAGAGCGGTCAGGAGAATCACCGGAAGGGAGGCCAGCTCGGCCCGGCGTCGGATCTCGCGAAGAAGATCGAGTCCGGACATCCCCGGGAGCATGAGGTCCAGAACCAGGAGGTCGGGGCGCTCCCGGTGAAGGGCTTCCAGCCCTTCCTGACCATCCGCCGCCGTCCGGACACGGTACGATTCACGGGCCAGGTGGTACGCCACCAGGGCCGAGATGTCCGGTTCGTCTTCCACCAGGAGGATGTGTCCCTTCATGGAGCACCTCGGGCGGCCCGGGACCAGCTTTCGTGGATGTTG
>SKSR01000139.1 GCA_007122885.1 Gemmatimonadota bacterium | reverse complement strand
CACCACGCCAGCCAGGATCAGAAAGAGGTAGGTGAGCATCAGACCTGGGGCTCCATTCCTACGTACTTGAGGCCGCTTCCCGTATTGAAGGCCACCACCTGGTCGTCGGCCTCCACCACGCCCATCTCCAGCAATCGAGGGAGAGCCGCCACCACGGCTCCTCCTTCGGGTGCCGGGAAGATCCCGGTTTCCTGTCCCGTCACGGAGGCCCACTGGTAGATCTCGGCCTCGGGAACGGCCACTGCGGCTCCCCCGGACTCCCGAAGCGCCTCCAGAATGAGGAAGTCCCCGACGGCCTGGGGTACCCGGATGCCCGATGCGTAAGTCCGAGCGTCGGGCCAAGGGGAGAAGCGGTCCTCGCCGGCCTCCCACGCTCGTACCGCCGGAGCGCATCCCGATGCTTGGACGGCCACCATACCGGGGCGTTCGGACCCGATCCAACCGAGCGCCTCCATTTCGTGGAACGCCTTCCACATCCCGATGAGGCCCGTCCCCCCCCCCGTGGGATAGACGATCCAGTCCGGGAGGCTCCCCCCGAGCTGCTCGAAGAGCTCGTACCCCAGGGTCTTCTTCCCCTCCACCCGATACGGCTCCTTCAGTGTGGAGAGGTCCCACCACCCATTTTCCTCGGCCCCCTCTCGAACCAGGCGACCGCAGTCGGTGATCAAGCCGTCCACGAGGATCACGTCCCCGCCGAGGGCCCGGATCTCCTCCAGGATGGGAGAAGGGGTGTCTTCCGGTAGCACCACTCGGACCGGGACTCCGGCGGCGGCCCCGTAGGCGGCGGCGGCGCTGCCGGCGTTCCCTGCGGAGGGGAGGGCGAGCTCGCGGGCTCCCAGCTCCAGGGCACGAGCCACGGCCACCGCCATTCCGCGAGCCTTGAACGAGCCCGTGGGGTTCTGTCCCTCATCCTTGATCAGGAGCCGAGGGAGCCCCACTCGCTCCCCCAGTCGGGATACAGGAAGGAGCGGCGTCCATCCCTCGCCCAAGGAGATGCGCCCCCCGGGGGTCTGCACCGGCAGGACCTCATCGTACCGCCACAGATCCGCTTCCCGCCGCCGGACGGCTTCCGGGGTAAAGTGGCCGGCCAGGGAATCCAGGTCGTAACGGGCGAAGAAGGGTTTACCGGCCTTCGAGAGGCCTTGAAGCTCGTCGGCGGACGACTTTTCGCCCGTCCCCGTGCACTCCAGAAAGCTGACCCGTCCCAAGTTCCCTCCTTCCTTCGGCGCCGGTGGGCGTTTCAAGACCCTGGCGGCGGTCCGGTCCGCCGGGGTCCCTCGCCCGGTAACGGCGAGAATGACCCGGGGCGCGCCCCTCCACGGCTGCCTGACCGAACCGACTGGGCCGGGGGCACTGTCCAAAGAGTGTAGAGCCCGATGGCCAGCAGGACCAGGGCGATGGGGAGCAGGATGGGAGGGGGAGCCTGATTCACCTCCGCGAACTGGTCCCGAAGGCCCGGCGCCACAGTGGTTAGGAGGACGGCCGCGTTGTTGAGGAAGTGCATCCCGATGGCCAGCCATATGGACCGGGTCCGCCACACGACGAGAGCGAGCAGGATCCCGAGCCATGCGGTGGGCAGGATCCGGAAGCCGGTCTGCGGAGACAAGTGGAAGAGCCCGAAGATCAGCCCATTCAGTACCACCGCCCAAACCGCGGTGAACCGCCTGCGCGTCCCGGAAAGGAGCACGCCCCGGAAGAGAACCTCCTCGCAGACGGCCGGAGTGAATGCCACCAGGAAGAGAAGCCACAGGATGCGAAGCGGGTCATCGGTGACGAGAAAATCCCGGAGCGCCTCCAGAAGCTCTTCCGGAACGGGAATGAAGAAGCTCTGGAACCAAGCGATGAACCAGGCCAACGGCATCCCGCCGGCGATGATGAGGAAGGCAGCTGCCACCTCGCGTCCGCCGGGCCAGCGGAGAGCCAGGGTTTCCCGAAGGTCGAACCGGCCCCAAGCTACGAAGGCGAGCGTGGCGCCCAGGAGGACACCCCACTGGGAAAGGAGGAGACCCAACTCCCCCAGGAAGATCTGGAGCGCGGCCCCCACGATGAGAAAGAGCAGGGCCACGGAGACGAGGAAGAAGACCGTCCCCCGGAAGGTGGGGAGAACCCGTTCAGGGGCCTCCCCGCCCGATCCACTCACGGATCAGGAATCCTCGGACTCGGAGCGGCGCTCCTCCCTGGCTCGCTCCAGGAGCGAATCGTACTCGGCCCTCTGCTCCGGCTCCAGAATCGAATAGATCTGGTCCCGGGTCGCGTCCACGATCTCCCGGAACCGGGGAGACACCTCCTCCTGGACCTGGACCCACCGTTCCCGGTGGTGCTCCAGGATCGAGTCCACCTGCACCTGCTGCTCCCCGGTGAGGTCCAGTTGGTGGATCACCGCTCCCCGGGTGTCGGGGCCGGAGCCGCCCGATTCGGGTGCCGACGGGTTGCCTCCGGAACGATGCCCCATGGCGAAGCCCATCGCCCCTCCTGCTCCGAACACCAGGACCAGGATCAGCGCGACCACGGCCTGCTTACCCCACCACGACGCCATGATCAGTACTCGCCCTCCACCGCCACCAAGAAGACCTCGATGTCCGCCACCTCACCGGTCAGGAGCGCGCTGGGAACCCCTCCCTCCGGCGCCTCCCAGACCAGAAGCTCCTCGAGATCCATCAGGGGAAGCTCCGGGTCGGCATCCACTCCGAAGAAGAGCAGTGCAGCCGACGCGGCGGCGGCGACAAGGGTCCCGGGAACCAGCAGACGCCCCCAGGAGAGGACCATATCGGAGATGGTGAACTCCGCCAGCCGTCGGCGTCGAGCCAGCTCCGGGCCGGCCGCCGCCAGCACCCTGGAGTGGAATCGGTCCCAGTACCAGGGATCGTCATGTCCAGGGTCCAACGGACCCAGGGGAACCGTAGGCTCTGTTTCCTCGCTCATCGCTGCTCCTCCGGCTCCCGATCGGTAAACTGTGCCAAGCTATCTCGAAGCGTCTTTCTGGCAAAGTGGAGGTGGGAACGGACCGTCCCCACCGGAAGATCCAGGCGTTCGGCGATCTCCCGGTGTTTCCATCCCTCCAAGTCGTGGAGGATCACCACCTCTCGCTTCACCTCCGGAAGCTCCTCCACCGCCTCCAGAATTCGTTGCCGAAGCTCCCCTCGTTCCGTGTGTTTCACTGGGTCTCCGCGGCCGTCCGACGCCGTTTCCGGGATCGGGTCCGTGCTTCGGAGGGACTCCCGCCGGTTCAGGTTCTTGGATCGATTCCTGACGATCGTCATGAGCCATCCCCCGAACTGGTCCGGTTTTCGGCACTCCTCCAACCGTTGCAGCGCAACGATCAGGGCTTCCTGGGCCACGTCCTCCGCATCCTGCGGAACTCCCGTCACCGAGAGGGCGACGGCGTAAGCTGCCCGTGAATACCGGCGAACCAGGGTTCCGAATGCTTCCCGGTCGCCCTTGCGAGCCCGCCGGACCAGTTCCCCGTCTTCGACTTTCCCGGTCTCTCCCATATGGACACCGGACGGGCGCGCCGCGTTGAGGGTTTCGACGAGGATTCGACGAGAGGAGCCGGTGCTGGTGGTCGGGTAAAACCACTCCGAGGCTCAGTCCAATGGACCCCGGTCCAGCGTTCCACGTTCCCACGGCAGAAGATGAGAACGAACCATGGAAAAAGAAAATACCCCCCGCCGACCTCCGTCCGAGGCGGCGGGGGGCCGTCGGGGCCCCGTTGATGGCAGCCGGGTCCTCCGGGGTCAGGGCCCTCTGCGCCAGCGACCGAAGGGCAGGGTGGGCGCCCGGTCCGTCCGTTCGCCCCAGATGAACGCGCAGATCCGTGGTTCCTTGGATGACCTGCCCGCCCCGGTGGCCGAGTCGGCCGCCGCGATGAGGATTCCCGGGTAGTCTTCCCCTCTCTCGCTCCTTCCGCGCTGAGTGGTCCTAGCCTTTCCCTTCTCCATGGCTATCTCCCTCGGGCCCCGTGGCCCGGCCGGTGCGGTTCGTGCGCTGCTCTCCTTCTCCCAACTCACCCCGCTCTCGAACCATTCCAGTGCACCATGCATGCCACGGAAGGCAGTAATCTCCCGCCGTCCCGGAAAGGCCCATCACCACGTGACATGGGACGGATGCGGCCGACGAACGTCGGCACCGACGACGGACAGGAACGATGTGAATTCGACACGGAGGGGGTGGTGCGATGGGACACACCCTGAGGAGGGGTGGGTGGGCGACGGCGACCCTTCAGCGACCGCGGCGCTTCCGACGGTCTCGCCGCCGGCTTCGCTCCTCCTGCCGCAGATCCTCCTCGGTGGGAACCGGCCGGGCCCGGGCCAGGAGTCCTTCGAGCTCCTCGTCGTAAAGGTGATCGAGGCTCCCGCCCGGCTGGTAGATCTCTCGTACGGGCTCTTCCGGGTCGCTTTCCCGGTAGAAACGGAGGTGCTTCAGCGGGATCCCCGAGTCGGGACGGGTACCCGTCCGAGTCCGGCCCGAAATCCTCACGATCCATGTCTCCCCTTCAGCACGGAAAGTGCGCGGCGGAGATTCCGGAACCTGGGGCCCCGGTGCCTTCTCGTCTCCGACCCCCCGGCGGACCGGGGTGGGCGTTCCACCCGCTCCTCCCTCCTCCCCCTCCTCCCGGGCCGAGGAGCCGGAAGCCACCTCCCGAGCGGGAGCGGGTGCTGGACGGACCGGGCGTGGTTTCTCTGGGGGTGGCCCATCCCCTTCCGAGTTCCGGTCGTCCATGGTGATCCGAGGGGTCGGGGGGGGGGTCGCTTTCGAACGAGTGACCGTCTCTTGAAAGATGCCTGCCACCGGTGGGAACTTCAAGAAACGGTGGGAAGGCCCCACCTTCCGCACGGGGGAGAACTCCAACCCACCTGGACCGGAAAGGGCCCCACGCGCTCCCGAGCGACTTCCTTCGCCCCAGCTACGTCGAGGCTGGATGACCGACACCACTTCCGACGACACTCCCCCCGACGGATGGTACCCGGAGGCCCGTCCGGACGTGGTGTTCCGACAGGTCGCAGGGGAGTGGCTTCTCTTCGATCCGGATCGGCAGCGGATCCATTCGCTCAACCTGTCGGCGGCCCTGATCTGGATCCACTGCACCGGCGAGGACGATGTGGACGCCATCACCGAGGCGGTGGTGGCGGCGTTCGGTACCGAAGAGGCTGGTGAGCACGTCTCCCCCACCCTGGAGCGATTTCGAGCGGAGGGCCTCCTGGCGAAGTGAGCCGCTCGTCGGCGAGACGATCTGGTTACTTCCGTACTTCACCGGGGCCACGGTACTCCGCGCCCAGGTCCTCGCTCTCGAAAACCCTGACCCGCTCCAGGACGGCTGTACCGGGAACCCTTCCCTCCAGTCGGTCCCAAATCCAGCGAGCGAGATTCTCCGTTGTGGGCAACGCTGCGCCCGGGCGGAAGTCCGGAACGGCCTCCGTGAGGTCCCGCTGGTCCAGGGGTTCCACCACCTCCCCCTTCAGCAGGGCGTCGAGTTGTGCCAGATCCACCACGAACCCGGTGTCCGGATCCACGGGCCCTTCCACGACCACCTCCACTCGAAAGTTGTGGCCGTGTCTGTGGACGGAAGGCCCGAACTGAGCCCGATTCTTCTCCGCGCTCCAATCGGGCTTCCAGTAGTGATGCCCCGCACTGAACCGCACCGACCGAATCAGCGACGCTCGACTCAACGCTCACCTCGGCTCCCAGCCCTTCCATACATAGCGACCTCCATGACGCCCCCCGGATCCGGCTCCCCCGGCGGTAGACCGGGGGAGGTGGGCCGCTTAGACTCAGGGTTCGGCAGGCCCCCCTTAGCTCAACGCCCCTGGAGACCCCATGCCCCCGTCCTCGTTGGAACCCTTCTTCCGACCCCGCTCCATCGCGGTCGTTGGGGCAAGCCGAGCTCCCGGCACCATAGGCCACCAGATCCTACACAACCTGATCACACACGGCTACCAGGGTGTGGTCTACCCCGTCAATCCCCAGGCCTCGGCCGTCCATTCCATTCCGGCCTACCCTTCCGTGGAGGACATTCCGGGTCCGGTGGATCTGGCCGTGGTGGTCGTTCCCAAAGGCCACGTGCCCGATGTGGTGGAGTCCTGCGGGCGGAAGGGGGTTCCCGCTCTCGTGGTGATCTCGGCCGGATTCAGGGAGGTTGGGGGCGACGGGGTGGAACGGGAAGAAGCCCTGATGGAGCAGGTCCGCCGCTTCGGAATGAGGCTGGTCGGCCCCAACTGCATGGGGCTTCTGAATACGGACCCGGCCCTCTCCATGAACGCCACCTTCGCCCCTACCATGCCCCCTGGCGGTACGGTGAGCTTTCTCAGCCAGTCCGGTGCCCTGGGGGTCACGATTCTGGACTACGCCGCCGAGCTGGGGATCGGTATCCGCAACTTCGTGTCGGTGGGGAACAAGCCGGACGTGAGCGGAAACGACCTCCTGGAATACTGGGAAGGAGAGGATGGCACGGACGTGATCCTCATGTACCTGGAAACCTTCGGGAACCCGAAGAAGTTCACCCAGCTGGCGCGCCGGGTGACTCGGAGGAAGCCCATCGTGGTGGTCAAATCGGGCCGGAGCGTGGCGGGAGCCCGAGCCGCCTCCTCCCACACGGGATCCCTGGCCGGCGCCGACGACACGGTGGACGCACTCCTCGCCCAGTGCGGAGTCCTCCGAGCGGACACGGTTCAGGACCTCTTCGACCTGGCCGTGGCCTTCAGCACCCTGAAGCCCCCCAAGGGCGATCGGGTGGCCATCGTCACCAACGCAGGAGGCCCAGGGATCATGACCGCGGACGCCTGCGAGGCCCTGGGCCTTCGGGTGGCCGAGCTGAGCCCGGAGACCCAGGACCGGCTGCGAGAGCTCCTCCCCGAGGAGGCTTCCGTGGGCAACCCGGTGGACCTGGTAGCTTCCGCCACCGCCGAAAGTTACAAGACGGTCCTCGACCTGGTCCTCCACGACCCGGAAGTGGATGCGGCCATCGCCGCCTTCGTCCCTCCTCTGGGGGTCCGACAGGTGGATGTGGCGGGAGCCCTCGTGGATGCCTCGGAAGGGGCGGACGGGAAACCGCTGTTGGCGGTCCTCATGGGGAGGGAGGGGCTTCCGGAAGGGAGAAATCGGCTTCGGGAAGCGGGAGTGCCGGCGTACATCTTTCCCGAGTCGGCAGCTCAAGCCCTGGCGGCCCTGCACAGGTACGGGCGATGGCTGGAGCGCCCTCCGGAGGAGCCGAGATCGTTTCCCGTGGAGCGGGAACGGGTGGCGGGGATCCTCGATGCGGCGTGGGACGAAGGGCGGCGGAGCCTCACCGAGCCGGAGACACTGGGCGTCCTGGCCGCGTACGGAATCCCCGTGGTGGAGCACTTCCTCACCTCGAGTGCCGAGGAGGCGGTGGAACGGGCTCGTCAGATAGGCTTCCCGGTGGTGCTGAAGCTGGTCTCCCCGGAGATCGCCCACAAGAGCGATGTGGGTGGGGTCCGAGTGGACTTGAGGACGGAGGAGGAGGTTCGGGAAGCGTACCAGAAGATTCGAACTTCGCTCGAACGGAACAGGCCCGACGCCCGAGTGGACGGAATCCTGGTGACCCGCTTCGTGGAAGGAGCCCGGGAGACCATCGTGGGGATGACTCTGGACCCGGCGTTCGGGCCGGTCCTCATGTTCGGCCTGGGCGGAATCTACGTGGAGACACTGGGTGACGTGGCGTTCCGTGTCCATCCGGTAACGGACCGGGACGCCCGGGAGATGGTGCGCTCCATAAGGAGTTACCCCCTCCTGGAGGGAACGCGCGGCGGAGAGGCAGTGGATCAGGAAGCCCTGGTCCAGGTTATTCAGAGGGTGTCCCAGCTCGTGGGCGAGCACGACCGGATCCACGAGCTGGACGTGAACCCATTCCTGATCGGTTCCTGGGGCGGTGTAGCCGTGGACGGGCACATGGGACTGGGGCCCGCGGGCCCCATGCGATCCAAGCCTTCTTCCCGACCCACCACCTCTTCGGTGGGACCGACCTCCGAGCGTTGATTGCATGGGCAAGTACGACAACATAAGGCCCGACGAGCTGGAAGCGGACCTGGTTCGCTTCGCGCGGCTGATTCTCCGTCTCGAGGAGCGTAGCCTTCTCCTTCGTTCGGCTCCCGAGCTCCAGAGGCTCATCGGAGAACTGAGGCAGAAGCTCTTCGCCTACGAAGTTCGCGCCACCCGCGACCTGGGGCGCCCCGAGCGGGAGAGCTCCCGCGAAGAGCCGGTGGACGAGAAGACCATGGCCCCGGAACTGAAGGAATCCCTTCGGGTGGTGCGTGAGGCACTCGAGCGGCAAAAGGAGCTCTACGAGGAATGGGACGACGAGGAAGGATTCTCTTGGGAGGAAAACGACCATGACTGAGGGGGAGGCGGGTACGGAGGAAGTCAGAGCCGCCAAGCGGATCCACTCTCAGCTTCTGAGCCTCCAGGAACGGGTATTGAACCACCTGGAGGAAGCTCGAAACGACTTGAATGCCCCTACCACCCACGAGATCGTACGAGACCTCCGGCGGACGACGGGAAGCCCGGTGGCCGAGCAGATGAGCCGGGTTACCCGGGCGGTGGAGGACGCTCTACGAGTGGTCCAGCTCTGCCAGTCCGAACTCCAACGGGAGCTGGTGGAAACCCCGGAGGCCGCGGGGATCGACGGAATTCCCAACCTGCCCCCCGTGCTTCGGCGGTTCCTGGCGGAACGAGCCGAGGCTCCGGGCTTCGAATACGAAGTGGACCAGGATCCGACCCGAGGCTGGGTCGTCCGGTGGAAGGAATACACGGAGCAGGGCACCGTTCGGGGGTGCGGGCAGTTCTACGAGCGACCCTACGCCTGGCTGGACGACTGACGTTCCTCGGCCGCCGTGCCCCTCAAGGGCCTGAGGCGCCTTTCCTGGCGGTGATGGCCTCCAGAACGTCCTCTCCGTAGAACATCCGGATGTAACGGGCCTGGATCGGTGTCACCTTTCGGACCGCCCACACCAGGTGAACGTGATTCGGTTCCCGGGGCTCGTGCTGAACAGCCATCCCCACTTCCCGGGGGAGGTGGTTGGCCTTCCGGTTGTTGCAGGGGGAACAGGCCGTAACTACGTTCGTCCAGTCGTTCTCTCCCCCTCGGGAGACGGGAAGGACGTGGTCGCGGGTCAGGAACTGGCGCCCCTTCAGCTCCGTCCGGTGCTTGCCGCAGTACTGGCACCGGTATCCGTCCCGAGCGAAGAGAAAGGTGTTCGTCACCTGTCGGCGCAGCCGCCGCGGGATGTGAACGTAACGGACCAACCGGATCACGAGAGGGAACGGGACTTCGGCCCGCTCCGAACGGAAGCTTCGGGCCTCATCCGCTTCCAGCACCTCGGCCTTCCGGTCCAGGACGAGCCGAACCGCCCGTCTGGCAGGAACCAGGGTCAGGGGCTCGAAAGAGGCGTTCAGGGCTAAGCAGGCCATCATTGGAAGGTCCAGGGGTCGGGACGGGGGCCTCCCTCCCGGACCCCCGCCGTTTCAACCTGTTACCTCAGAGGAGCGCGGAGGGGTCCCGGTCCAGGAGGAGCCTCACGTCGCCTCCCGCGCTGGGACGAAACTCCCGGGCGAAGGCCCGGCACACCCGACCCAGAACCCCAGGCGACGGCCCCCGGAGGAAGAAGTGCCACCGCCACCTTCCGTGAAGCCGCTCGATCGGCGCCGGGGCGGGCCCCACCACCTCCAGTTCCTCTCCCCCCGCCGACTCGCTGCGAAGGCGAACCCAGCGCGCCGCTTCTTCCGCGGCGTCCGCGGCCCGCTCCTGGTCCGGGCTGCTCACCACCACGTTCGCCAACCGAACGTGGGGAGGGTACGCGGGGGACTTCCGCTCCCGCAGCTCCCGCGCCGCAAACCCCTCGTAGTCGTGATCCACCACCGCCTGGATGGTATAGTGCTCGGGGATGGATGTCTGCACCAGTACCGACCCACCGAGGGGTCCCCTTCCCGTCCGACCCGCCACCTGGCTCAGGAGCTGGAAGGTTCTCTCCGAGGACCGGAAGTCCGGGAGGTGGATCCCCACATCGGCGTTCACCACGCCCACCAGGGTCACCCTGGGGAAGTCCAATCCCTTTGCGATCATCTGGGTCCCGAGAAGAATGTCTACCTCTCCCCGGTCCACGCGGCCCAGAATACGGTCGTGCGCCCACTTCCCCGAGGTGGTGTCCACGTCCATGCGCGCAATCCGGGCACGGGGGAACGTTTCGGCCACCACACGCTCTACCTGCTCCGTGCCCAGCCCCCGATAGGACAGGTCCTGGGAGCCGCACTCCCGGCACCGGCGCGGGGCTTCCGCCTCGTGGCGACAGTGGTGGCACAGAAGGCGCCCACGAGTCCGGTGGTAGGTCAGGGACACGGAGCAATGGGGACACTGGACCACGTCCCCGCATTCCCGGCACTGAACGAAGGAGGAGAACCCTCGCCGATTCAGAAGGAGAATCGCCTGCTCCCCCCGGTCCAGACGGTCCTGGACGGCCTCCACCATTCGGGACGAAAGGACCCGGTCTCCCTTTCCCCCTCCCGTTCCCCCCCGGACTCCGGCCTCCTCCGGACTTCGACGGAGATCCACCACTTCCACGGGGGGAGCCCCCTTCCCCGTGACCCGCTCCGGCAGGTCGAGACGGACGAACTTGCCGGCCTCTACATTGGCCCAGGTCTCCAATGCCGGCGTGGCGGTTCCCAGGACGCACAGGGCTCCGGCCATGGAGGCCCGCATGACGGCCACGTCTCGGGCTTGATACCGGGGAGCCTCCGACTGCTTGTAGCTTCCGTCGTGCTCCTCGTCCACCACGATGGCTCCCAGATCCGTGAGGGGAGCGAAGGCGGCCGAACGGGGCCCCACTGCAATCCGCTTCTCCCCGGAGCGGAGCCGCCGCCACTGGTCGTAGCGCTCGCCCTGGGACAGACCCGAATGGAGTACGGCCACCCGGTCCCCGAAGCGGGCCCGGAAGCGGCGAACGGTCTGGGGGGTCAGGGCGATCTCCGGCACGAGGACGACGGCCGATCGCCCACGAGCCAGGACCACCTGCTCCAGAAGCTCCAAGTAGACGAGTGTCTTGCCCGATCCGGTTACCCCGTAAAGGAGGTGGGTCCGGGGGCGATCCTCGTCCAAGGCCGCCCGGAGCCGTTCCAACGCGGCGCTCTGGTGTGGATTCGGGGTGAGACGAACCTCCCCCTCTTCCGCCGGTCCGGTGAACGGATCCTGCGTTTCCTCCCGCTCCACCACCGCCACCACCCCCTTGGCCTCGAGCCCTCGGACCACCGATCGACTGAACCCTCCCCGCTCCATCAGCTCGGAGAGAAGCTTCTCGCCTCCCGCGCTCTCCAGGAGCCGGTAGCACTCCCCCTGCCGGGGCGCACCTCGGAAGAGGTCGTCCCGCTCCGACAGGTCCTCGAGCCAGCGTTCCACCCGGACGGCCTTGCGGGTCTTGACCGGGGGGTCCTTCGGCGGAAGGGTTTCGTGGTGGAGAAGTCCCCGGTCCCGCAGGGATCGGACCTCCGGCCAGAGGCTACCCATGGCCAACGTCCGTCTCAGGGCGGAGACCCGAACCGGACCTGGCCTTCGGGCCACCGCTTCCATCAGACGGATCTCTCTCCGGGTGAGCCCGGCCGGGCCATCGGTGCCGGGCCACTCCGCAGCGAGCCGTACATACTCACGGGAGGGATCCGAAAGGACCGAAGGCAAGAGAGTGCGGAGGACGATGCCCTCGGGCGCGGCGTAGTATTCGGCCATCCATAGCCCAAGACGGAGGAGGTCCTTGGGGATGGCCGGTTCATCGTCCAGAACCTCCAGGACGTCCCGCACCTCATGGGGCTCGTTATCCGGGTCCGACGGCTCGAGCACCCAGCCCACCCGTTCCGAATTCCGGAACGGAACCAGAACCCGGGTCCCCGGACGAGGCTTCGAGCGGGCGTTCACTCGGTAGGTAAAGCGCTTGTGGAGGGGGAGGGGCAGAACTACGTCCACCAGGTGGGCCACGTCACTCCTCTAAGAGAAGGAAGACTTGGTCCTGCGGATGGGGTGTCGTCACCTCCGGCCCCTGAGCGCCCCAATGGACGTTCACCTCGCTCCGGATTCCGAGCTCACCGGGGATATAGACGCCCGGTTCCACCGAGAAGCCCACTCCCGGAACGAGCCTCCGGTCGTCGTGGGTCTCCACGTTGTCCAGGTTGGGCCCGCTCCCGTGGAGCTGTCGGTCCATGGAATGACCGGTTCGATGCAGGAAGTATCGGCCGAACCCCCTCTCTTCGAGCAGGCTCCGGCAAACATCGTCCACCTCGAACCCTCGAACCTCCCTCCCTTCGTTCCAGCGCCGCCGCAGGAAGTCCAGGGCTTCCTCCCGGGCGTCCCGGACCGCCTCCCACACCTCCCGGGTTCGCCGGGGAAGGCTGGCACCCAGGTACCCCATCCAGGTCTGGTCGGCCGGAACGTCCTCCGAGGAGGGCTTGCCCCACAGATCGATGAGGAGGAGGCTCCCCTCGCCGATGGGGTTGCCACCGCCGCGGGGAGCGTAGTGGGGATCGGAGGCCGAAGGGCCGGCGGCCACGACACACCCGGTGTCCACGGAAAGCCCGAGCTCCGTGAGCCGCGCCAGGATCCATTCGGCCAACGCTCCCTCGCGGACGGGAGCGCCTCGTCCGACCGCACGGGCCGCCCGTTCGAACGCCTCCCGGGCCACCCGCGCCGCGACCTCGGCGGTCTCGCGGTGCGCCTGAAGCTGCTCTCCGGACCAGCGAGCATGGACTTGGGTGACCAGGTCGGCCGAGGTAACGGGCTCGATGCCCAGTCCCCTCAGAAGCTCCACCGTACCCGCCGGGACCCGGTCCAGGGCCGGCAGATTCCCTTCGGGCGAAAACTCCATAGCGAAGCGGCGACCCTCGAGCAGCTCGGAAAGTCGAGGCGCCAGTTCCTTCCAGCCCCGGTACTCCACCACGGCCCACGGCCAGGCCTCCCACAAACCCCGGTCGATGGAGTGGACCAGTGCCAGCGGCTCCCCCCGACGGGGGAGAAGGACAAAGTGCCTTCGAGTCGGGCCGGAGACGCCCAGGACGGATGCGGCTACGGGATTCTGGTGATGGAAGTCCGCCAAGAGCCACCCGTCCAGGCCGAGCTCCTCCAGTATGGTCCGGAGCTCCTCCAGCCGGCTGGAATCGAGAAGCCCCGGACCTCCCTTCCCGGCCCCCACCGACCTCAGCCCCCCTCGTCGTCGCCGACGAAGAGGGGAAGCCCCTCAACCTCCCGGAGCGTTCGAGCCTCGTCCTCCCCCGCCTCGGGACCGGAGGCATCGGCGGGTGTACGCCCCATGATCAAGTCCAGGCCCAAAATCCGCTCCCGGGTAAGGATTCGATGAACGGTCAGCTCCCGGCCGATGGCACTACCGACGCCCCGCCATCCCCATCGACCCCACGCTCTTCGAAGGATGCCCAGTTTTTCCGGCAGGGTGAAGAGTTCGGCGAAGTCCGGAAAGGGCTTCTTCAGAGCCGGCCGGAAGGCAGTGACCTCGTCGGTCCAACCCTCCACATGGAGATCCACCACCCCTACCTCCCGGAGCAACCTCTTAACCTCGACCAGCAGGACTGGGGAGACTCCGAGATGGCGGGCCAGTGCCTGGCGACGGCTCGGCTCCACCGGCGCCTTCCACACCAGTTGAATCATGGCCAAATGAGCCCCGGGCGCGGCCACTCGAACAACCTCCCGGACCAGAGCCTCGGGCTCCGTCCAGGCCAGGGCGGCCAACTCCACGACGACCAGGTCGAAGACCCCGTCCCGGAAGGGGAGGTCGTCCACGGGAGCGTTCTGGATCTGGGCGCGGCTCCGGAGGTTCGCCCGGCGGAGGCGTTCCTCGGCCATGGAGGCCAGGCTCCGGTCCGGCTCGACCCCGGCGCCCTGGACGCCCATCTCCCGGACGAAATACTCCAAGGTGACCCCGGTGCCGGATCCGACCACCAGGACTTCCTGCCCCTCCTCCATCCCAGAGAGGACGGCGATCTGACGGTACAGATCTCGCCCTCCGGGGGGAAAGACGGGCCTGGGACTCAGTCGGACCAAGTCCAACATGGACGGACCGTCAGGTCGGTCCTCACCCGGATCGGGAACGTGCGATACCATGAGGGGAAGGTAGAGAGGTGTCGGAGCCAGGGTCAACGCGCCCCTGGGACGGCCGAACCCGGCTACTCCTCAGCCTCGTCCGCCTGACGGAGGGCTTCCTGAAGGAACTCCTCCTCCTCGGGGGAGAGCAGGTCCTCGTCCGGGTCTACGGGCTCCGGAGCCTTCGGGGGGCGCGCTCGGCGGAGGAAAGTGATGACAACGCCGACACCGAAGAGGAGCGCGGCCGGGGGCATGAGCCAGGCCCAGAGGCCCACTCCTCCGCGCTGGGGGACGGCCAGGTATCGCTCACCGTGGTTGTCAAGGACCCAGCGGACGAGCTCCTCTTCCGTCCAACCCTCCAATGCCAGCCCGTGAATGCTGTCCCGGAGAGCCCGAGACTCCTCAGCGGGACAGACCTCCAGCATGAGGCCCGGACACCACGGGGACTCGATCTGGGAGATGGCGCCCTCCGCCACCTTGCTGGGCCGGTACGGCCCCTCCACACCTTCCGGAATCTGGGCCGACGCCAAGCTCGGCACGGACGCCACCAAGACCGCCATAGCGGTCAGAACCGTCGCGCGTACGGTCGGTTTCTTCCACATGGCGACTCCCCTGCGAATCAGCTCTTTCATGGTATTGCTATTACCCGAATGAGGAGTCCGGGTTCGCGGAGACCGCCCCCTCCCCATCGGTCAGGTCGCCGTCCCGCCCGGCAAGCGCGCGAACCACGGCCCGGGCTCCGTCCCCGGTTCTCTCCGGATCGTAGCCGCCTTCCAGGGCGCATACGAGCCGGCCGGCACACCGGGATCCGGCCAACCGCATGAGTTCGACGGTCACCCAGTGCAGATCCTCGGGTTCCAGGAGCTGGCCGCCCAGCGGATCCCCGGCCAGGACGTCGAAGCCCGAGGAGACCAGGACGAAGTCCGGGTCGAATTCTCCCCGGACCCTTTCCAGGGCCTCCTGGAAACAGCGCCGGTACTCTTCCCTGGACGTACCGGGCGCCAGCGTCACGTTCAGCGTAGTCCCCTCCCCCGCTCCCGTCCCGCGCTCCTCCGGACGCCCGGTCCCCGGGTAGTGGGGCCACTGGTGGAGCGAAAGGTAGTAGACCGAGCCGTCGGCGTAGAACGCATCCTGGGTTCCGTTTCCGTGGTGGACATCCCAGTCCACGATCAGCACCCGGTCGGCCAGCTCCTCGGACTGTAGGTGGCGGGCGGCCACGGCCACCGAGTTGAAGAGGCAGAAGCCCATGGCCCGATCCGGGGTGGCGTGATGCCCCGGGGGACGGGTGGCCACGAAGGCGTTGGCGAGCTCTCCGCTAGCCACGGCGTCTACTGCCGTCAGCAGCCCCCCCACCGCGCCCAGGGCCGCGTCCCAGGACGCCTCGGAAACCCGGGTATCGGCGTCCAATTCCTCGACCCCACCCTTCCGTCGGGCTCGGTCCACGGCCCGGCTCACCCGATCCACGTGATCCTCCGTGTGGACCCGAAGGAGGTCCTCGCGAGTTCCGGATCGAGGCTCCCACTGAACCACCCGGTCGTGGAGGTCCGGCAGCTCCTTGCCCACTTTGGACGCCAGAGTCCGAAGGCGGCCCTGGTGCTCGGGGTGACCCCAGCCCGTGTCGTGGAGGGCGGACGCAGGATGGAGGAAGAAGCCGGTAGCCGGCCTGTCGGCCCCGCCCGCCGCCGTGGACGAACCCGATTCCTTCACGGACCGCTCACGGGCCGGAAGGGGCCACGGGCCGCTCTCCCCCGGAGCCCTTCAGGGGTCTCGAGCCTCCCGTCGCGGGAGAGGGCCCGGGAACCCGCTCCTGGAGCGCGGTGACCCTGTGCTGCCGCGACCGCAGGGCGATGATCCCGTCGCACGCCGCGCTGGTGGCCGAAAGGGTGGTGAGGTACGGCACCTTGTACTGGATCGCCGCCCTCCGCATGGCGTAATCGTCGTACTGGGATTTCTTGCCCAGAGGGGTGTTGATCAGGAGATCCACCTCCCCGCTCACGATGGCGTCCACGATGTGGGGGCGTCCCTCGCCCACCTTGTAGATCCGATCCGCCTGGATCCCCAGGCGTGTCACGTACTTGTGTGTACCCCGGGTGGCCAGGATCCGGAAGCCCATATCCTGGAACCGCCGAAGGATGGGCGTCACGGTGGCCTTGTCCCGATCGTTCACCGTGACCACCAGGGTGCCTCCCTCCCGAGGAAGCAGGTTTCCGGCCCCGGCCTGGGCCTTTGCGTAGGCCATTCCGAAGGAATCGTCGAATCCCATCACCTCGCCGGTGGAACGCATCTCGGGCCCCAGCAGGACGTCCACGTCGAAGCGGTTGAATGGGAAGACCGCCTCCTTCACCGCCACTCCCGGCACCTCCGGGTCCTCCTGCACCTCCAGATCCCGGAGCTTCTCGCCGGCCATCACCCGGGCCGCCAGTCGTGCAAGCGGAACCCCGGTGGCCTTGCTCACGAAAGGGACGGTCCGGGACGCCCTGGGGTTCACCTCCAAGACGTAGACCTGGCCGTCCCGGATGGCGTACTGGGCATTCAGCAGGCCCACCACACCCAGCTCCAGGGCGAAGCGCCGGGTGAGCTCCCGGATCTCCTCGAGCTCCTCGCCTCCGAGCATGTAGGGAGGGAGGACGCACGCCGAGTCACCCGAGTGGACTCCCGCATCCTCGATGTGCTGCATGACCCCACCCACCACTACGTCCTCGCCATCGGAGAGCGCATCCACATCCGCTTCGAAGGCGTCCTCCACGAACCGGTCGATGAGCACCGGATGGTCCGGCGAGGCCCGCACGGCCCTCTCGAAATACCCCTTCAGGGAGGCGTCGTCGTAGACGATCTCCATCCCCCGTCCCCCCAGCACGTAGCTCGGTCGGACGAGTACGGGGTACCCCACCTCCCCCGCCACCCGGAGGGCTTCCTCCTCGCTCACGGCCACCCCGTTGGGCGGGACCCGTGCCCCCACCTTCCGGCACACCCTCTCGAAGCGCTCCCGGTCCTCGGCCCGGTCGATGGCATCCACGGAAGTCCCCAGGATGGGCACGCCCATCTCGGCCAAGCGCTCGGCCAGCTTGAGGGGGGTCTGCCCCCCGAGCTGCACCACAACCCCCATAGGCCGCTCCCGCTCGAGGACCTCCAAAACGTCCTCCACCGTCAGGGGCTCGAAGTAGAGCCGGTCGCTCACGTCGAAGTCCGTGGAAACCGTCTCCGGATTCGAGTTCACCATGACCGTCTCGTAGCCGGCCTCCCTCAGGGCGAGGACGGCTTGGACGCAGCAGTAGTCGAACTCGACGCCCTGGCCGATCCGATTGGGGCCGCTTCCGAGAATCACGACGGTGGGAGCGTCGGAGGGCTGGGCTTCGTCCTCGGACTCGTACGACGAGTAGTAGTAGGGCGTGGCCGCCGGGAACTCCCCGGCGCAGGTGTCCACTACGTTGAACGTTGGGCGAACACCCAGCTTCCACCGTAGCTCCCGGACCGTGGCCTCGTCCTGGCCCCGTAGCGTGGCGAGCTGGAAGTCGGAGAACCCGTTCCGCTTCATGGTCAGAATCTCCCGGACGCCCACCTCCGGGAGTCCGGCGTACCACTCCTCCAGCTCCACCAGCTCCAGCAGCTGATCCAGGAACCACGGGTCGATCCCCGTGGCCGCGCGGATCTCGTCCACGGTGGGCTCGGGACGCCGGAGGGCCCGCTTGAGCTGGAAGGGGCGCTCCGGGGTGGGTTTCCGGAGGGCGGAAAGAAGGCTCTCCGGGTCCTCTCCCTCCAGTCCATCGTCGGCGAGGGAGGATCCCACGGTCCAACCCGGTCGGTCGACCTCCAGCCCCCGAATCCCCTTCTGCCACGCCTGCTTGAAGGTTCGACCGATGGCCATGGTCTCCCCCACCGCTTTCATCTGGACCCCGAGGGTCCGATCCACCTCCGGAAATTTCTCGAAGGCGAAGCGGGGGAACTTCACCACCGCGTAGTCCAGGACGGGCTCGAAGGAGGCGGGCGTGGACTGAGTGATGTCGTTGGGGAGCTCATCGAGCCGGTATCCCACCGCCAGCTTCGCACCCACTCGTGCGATGGGAAAGCCGGTGGCCTTGGACGCCAGGGCCGAGGAGCGGGATACCCGCGGGTTCATCTCCACGACCAGGAGCTCCCCCGTCTCCGGGCGGACGGCGAACTGGACGTTGCAGCCGCCGGCCTCCACCCCGATCTCCCGGATGATGGCCAGGGCCGCGTCTCGCATCTCCTGATATTCTACGTCCGAGAGGGTCTGGGCCGGTGCCACGGTGATCGAGTCACCGGTGTGGACGCCCATGGGGTCCACGTTTTCGATGGAGCAGACCACGATCACGTTGTCCGCCCCATCCCGGACCACCTCCAGCTCGAACTCCTTCCAGCCGATGACGCTCCGGTCGATGAGGACCTCTCCGATGGGCGACGCGTCCAGCCCCTTCCGAACCTGCAGCTCGAACTCGCTCCGGTTGTAGGCGATCCCTCCCCCGGTGCCGCCGAGAGTGTAGCTGGGGCGGATGATGGCGGGGTAGCCCACATCGTCCTCCACGATCTCCAGGGCCTCGCTCCAGCTCCTGGCGAAACCGCCGTGGGGCACCCGGAGTCCGATCCTCGCCATGGCCTCGCTGAACTCCTCCCGATCCTCGGCCATGGCGATGGAGCGGGCGTTGGCCCCGATGAGCTCCACTCCTTCCTCCTCCAAGATCCCCTGCTCGTGGAGCTCCATGGCCACTGTGAGCGCCGTCTGCCCTCCCATGGTGGGGAGAAGGGCGTCGGGCTTCTCCTGCCGGAGGACCTGGGCGACCCACTCCGGAGTCAGAGGCTCCACGTAGGTCCGGTCGGCCAGATCCGGGTCGGTCATGATCGTGGCGGGGTTGGAGTTCACCAACACCACCCGGTATCCCTCCTCCTTCAGGGCCCGGACCGCCTGGGTCCCCGAGTAGTCGAACTCGCTGGCCTGCCCGATCACGATGGGCCCGGATCCCAGGATCAGGATCGTCTCGATGTCGTCGCGTCTCGGCACGTCTCGTCTCCCCAATGCCGGAAATCAGGAGGGAGCTTCCGGGGGCCGGCGCCTCCGGGACTCCCGCGTCAGCGGAAGAAGCGAACCCGGTACTGCTCCAGATCCTCCGGGTCCCCACTCCTGAGGATGAGGTCCACGACCGGGCGCAGACGGGCCGTGGTGCCGATTTGTAGGCACCGTGCAATTTCGAGCCGCTCCTCGTCTGATTCCAGCGCCCCCAACACCTTGGTTGCGAATGCGGCATCCGAGGCCGGCTGCTGCAGGAGGACGACGGATGCCCCGAGCGAGGCCTCTCCCGCCGCCCACCATTCATCAAGCGTTCCCGCTTCCGATGCTTCGATGTCGAGCTCGACTCTTCCCGGGAGCTTTCGGGTGTCCCGAGCGAGCCACCAGCCGAAGTCGCTTCGGCCGACTGCGAGTGCGAGCTCCTCCGGGCTCCGGATGAGGCCACGCAACTGTACCGGGTCGAGCCAGAACTCCCGGAGGGCCCAGATGAGGACCGACCTTGCCCACGGCGGGGCCGCGCGTACGACCGCCCGCGCCATTT
>SKSR01000262.1 GCA_007122885.1 Gemmatimonadota bacterium | reverse complement strand
GGAGGCGGAGGCGGAGGCGTTGGAACGGGAGTGGCGGGAGGCGGAGGAGATTACAGCCATCATGGACGGCGAGCTCACAGACGTGCCCGGCTTCGAGGAGTTTCGTCGGAGGGTCCTGAAGGATTCGGTGTGAGGCCGAGGAGCGGAGCTTCGTCTCGCTCGGCGCCGCCGTGGTCTCACTCGGCCACCGCGGGGGCCTGGTCCCACTGAGCCGCCACGGGCTCTTCTCCGGGCCGCGGAGCCTTTTACATTGCCCCGGGGTTCGGGCCGTCGGGACGAGGGTCCTTCCGGGTCGAAGAGCCTTTTCACAAGGAGAAGAGGGTCGTGCTCGAAAGTGTCTTGGTGGCCAATCGCGGCGAGATCGCCCTTCGCGTGATCCGGGCCTGTCGGGAGTTGGGGATTCGCTCCGTGGCCGTCTACTCGGACGCCGATCGAAGCGCCCCCCACGTCCTGGCCGCCGACGAGGCCTACCGGATCGGCCCCGCTCCAGCCGGCGAGAGCTACCTTCGGGTCGAGGGCCTTCTGGAAGTGGCGCGTCGGAGCGGAGCGGAGGGCGTCCATCCGGGTTACGGCTTCCTGGCCGAGCGGGCCTCCTTCGCCGACGCCGTGGTAGATGCCGGGCTCAAGTTCGTGGGGCCCCGCGGGTGGACGATCCAAGCCATGGGGAACAAGACCGACGCCCGGCACCGGATGATGGAAGCGGGCGTTCCCGTGGTTCCGGGTACGGCCACGCCCCTGGCCGACGCCCACGAGGCGGTGGAGAGGGCCCGGGAGATCGGATTCCCCGTCCTCCTCAAGGCGGCGGCCGGTGGTGGGGGGAAGGGGATGCGGGTCGTCCAGGCCGAGGAGGAGGTGGAGCGGGCGTTCGAGGGCGCCGTGCGGGAAGCTTCCCAGGCCTTCGGCGATGGGGCCGTCTACGTGGAGAAGTTCCTGACCCGACCGCGCCATGTGGAGATCCAGCTCCTCGGAGACGAGCACGGGAACATCGTCCATCTGGGGGAGCGGGAATGCTCCATCCAGCGCCGGCACCAGAAGCTCATCGAGGAAGCTCCATCGCCCGCCATGGACCCGGAGCTCCGCGAAGCCATGGGAACCGCCGCGGTGCAGGCCGCTCAAGCGGTGGACTACGTGGGGGCCGGGACGGTGGAGTTCCTCCTGGACGGCCGGGATTTCTTCTTCCTGGAGATGAACACTCGGATTCAGGTGGAGCATCCGGTCACCGAGCTCGTCACCGGAATCGATCTGGTGAAGTGGCAGCTCCGGGTGGCGGGTGGAGAGGCCCTGGATTTCGCCCAGGAGGACATTGCTTTCCGCGGGCACGCCATCGAGTGCCGGATCACGAGTGAAGATCCGGCGCGGGGCTTCCTGCCCGCCACGGGCCGCATTCGGGACGTGACCCTACCTGCGGGGCCTGGAGTTCGCTGGGACGGGGGGATCGTCCCGGGGCTGGAGGTGGGGCTCCACTACGACCCCCTCCTGGGGAAGCTCATCGCCTACGGGCCCGACCGCGCCGCAGCCATCGAGACCATGCGGCGCGCTCTGGACGAGCTGCGGATCGAGGGGGTGGTCACCTGCATTCCCTTCCATCGGAGGACCATGGAGGACTCCGACTTCCGGGCGGGAACCTTCTCGATCCAGTATCTGGAACAGCGGCCCAACCTCCTGGAGGGAGAGCTGTCGCAGGAAGCCCGGAAGGCCGCCGCGGTGGCTGGCGCTCTTCTGGAGAACGAGCGTCGAGAGGCCTTCCATCCCCGGGTGAAGGAAGGGTTTCGGACTGGGACGCCCCTCTCACAGTGGCAACGCACGGCCTGGCCCTGGACCAACGGGTCCTGAGCGGGACGGCTCCGGTGACCGGTACGGAGGCGGAAGTGGCGATCCATGGGATCGCGTCGTCCGGAGCTGGTGTGGGGCGCTTGGGCGAAGGTCCCGCGATCTTCGTGCACCGGACGGCGCCCGGCGATCGGGCCCGGGTCCGGATCACCCAGCGCAAGAAGCGGTGGGCACGGGGTGAGCTCCTGGAAGTGCAGTCTCCGGGGCCCGGTCGGCGAACGGCACCGTGTCCGCACTACGACCGCTGTGGTGGGTGCACGCTGGAGCACCTTCGGTACCAGGACCAAGTGGCGTGGAAGGGGAGGATCGTTCAGGAGGCCCTGGCCCGGATCGGGGATGTGGAGATGGAGGAATCTCCCCCGGTGGAGGCTTCCCCTTCCGAGTTCCGGTATCGTAGCCGGGTCACCTTCCATCTCAGGCGGTCGGGTGAAGGCGTGGAGGCCGGCTTCTTCGCCCTGGACGATCCAGGGACGGTGGTGGACATGGGAGGGGAGTGTCTCCTTCTCGATCCCGTCCTGGCCCGGGCCTGGACGGGCCTCCGTCGGGTGTGGGGGCCGGGTGGCCAACGCTTGCCGGCGGGTTCCCGGCTCCGGCTGACCCTCCGCCGGTCCGGCGAGGGGGCGATCCTCGTGGTCCATGGGGGCAGTGGGGTGGGCGATCCGGAGACCCTCGTGGACCAGGTGGAGGATCTTCGGGGGGTGTGGACGGAGCGGGCGGGGGAGTACCGGCACCTGGCCGGCGAGAGGAAAGTGTGGGAGGAGTGGTTCGGGAAGCGATATGCGCTGGGCCCCGGGGCGTTCCTCCAGGTGAACCGGGAGGCGGCCGAGGCCCTCCATACCTCGGTCCTTCGGAAGGTGGGACCTCCCAGAGGGCTCCGGGTGGTGGACGCCTACTGTGGAGTGGGGGCCTACGGACGTCGGCTCGCCCATCACGGAGCCAAGGTGGTGGGGATCGAGCGGGATCCGGACGCGGCGGCCGGGGCCCGGGACCGAGCGCCGGACGGATTCCGTGTTCTGAATGGTGCGGTGGAGGATCACCTGGAGTCGGTGCTTCCGGCCGACCTGGTCATTTTGAACCCCCCGCGAACCGGGCTGTCGGAGAAGGTGGTTCAGGCACTGGTCAGGCGACGGGCCGGTCGGGTCGTGTACGTGAGCTGCGACCCGGCCACCCTGGCTCGGGACGTGAAGCGACTGGGTCCCGGGTACCGGGTCCGGGTGGACGAGGTGGAGGCCCACGACCTCTTCCCCCAAACGGCACACGTGGAGTGCGTGTTGGTTCTGGATGAACTCGAAGGCGGCGCACCGGAGGCATGATGCAATATTTCGTCACCGTGGAGGGGGAGCAGTTCACCGTGGAGGTGGACGATGGAACGATCCGGGTGAATGGGGAGGCGGTGTCGGCGGACCTCACCGCGCTCCCGGGGACCGCATCCAGGAGCCTTCTCCTGGACGACCGCTCGCACTTCCTCCTGGTGGAGCGGAACGGGGGCGGGGATTGGACGTTGGACCTGGGAAGCGGACCGGTTCGAGTGGAGGTTTTGGACCGGGCCGGCCGGGCCATCCGGGAGCTCACGAGGAAGGCGGCGGCGGAGCAGGGACCCCGTCCCCTTCGGGCACCCATGCCGGGCATGGTGGTGAAGGTGGATGTGGACGAGGGCGAAGAGGTGGCGGCCGGGCAGGCGGGGGTGGTGGTGGAGGCCATGAAGATGGAAAACGAGCTTCACGCCGAGAGCGAAGCCCGGGTACGGACGATCCACGTGGAGCCGGGCGAGGCGGTGGAGAAGGACCAGGTTCTGGTGGAATTCGCCACGGCGGAGGAGGACGAAGATGGCTGAAGGGAAGGGCGGGAAACGGGGCCGGAAGGAAGACCCCGAAGGCGAACTCACCACCGACAGCGGGATCCCCGTGGACCCGGTCTACACCGAGTCGGGTGTGGAGCTGGATCCGGACAGGGATCTGGGGATGCCCGGGAGCTTTCCCTTCACCCGGGGCGTCTACCCGAACATGTACCGGGGGCGCCTGTGGACCATGCGGCAGTACGCCGGATTCGGAACGGCGGAGGAGACGAACCGGCGGTACCACTATCTCCTGGACCGGGGCCAGACGGGGCTCTCGGTGGCCTTCGACCTGCCCACCCAGATGGGCTTCGATTCCGACCACGCCATGGCGGCCGGTGAGGTGGGACGGGCCGGTGTCGCCATCGACTCCCTGGACGACATGAGGACCCTCTTCCAGGGAATCTCCCTGGATCAAGTCTCCACCTCCATGACCATCAACGCCACGGCGAGCATTCTTCTGGCCCTGTACGTGGCGTTGGCCGATGAACAGGGGGTCTCCCGGGACGACCTGACCGGGACCGTCCAGAACGACATTCTCAAGGAGTACATCGCCCGGGGCACGTACATCTACCCGGTCGATCCCAGCCTGCGTCTCGTCTCCGATCTCATCTCCTTCTGCTCGGAGGAGGTGCCGCGTTGGAATACCATCTCCATCTCCGGATACCATATCCGGGAGGCCGGGGCCACCGCACCCCAGGAGGTGGCGTTCACCCTGGCCAACGGGCTCGAGTACGTGGAGCGAGCCGTCGAACGGGGAGTGGCCCTGGAGAGCTTCGCACCGCGGCTCTCGTTCTTCTTCGCTGCGCACAACGACTTCTTCGAGGAAGTGGCCAAGTTCCGGGCGGCCCGTCGGCTGTGGGCCCGCCTGATGAAGGAGCGCTACGACGCTAGTGACAAGTCGTCCCGGCTCCGGTTCCACACCCAGACGGGGGGGTCGACGCTCACCGCCCAACAGCCCCTGAACAACGTGGTACGGGTAGCCACCCAGGCCCTGTCCGCCGTTCTGGGGGGCACCCAGTCCCTGCACACCAACGGCTACGACGAGGCGCTGGCTCTCCCCAGCGAGCAAGCCGCGGGTCTGGCCCTGCGGACGCAACAGCTCCTGGCCTACGAGTCCGGCGTTCCCCGGACGGTGGATCCCCTGGCCGGATCCTATTTTGTCGAGGAGCTCACCTCCCAGGTGGAGGAGCGGGCAAGGGGCTACCTCTCCGAGATCGAGGAGCGGGGCGGATCGGCTGGGTCGGTGCCCTTCATGCAGGAGGAGATCCATCGGGCCGCGTACCAGTTCCAGCGGGAGGTGGAGAGCGGTGAGCGGCCGGTGGTGGGCGTGAACGTCTTCAGGGAGGACGAGGCCTCGCCTCGGATCGAGCAGGCTGATTTTTCGGCTCTGGAGCGGGACCAGGTCGCCAAGGTCACCAAGGTTCGGGAAAAGCGGGACGAGGCCCAGGTCCATCAGCGCCTGGGCCACCTGAAGGGAGTGGCCCGGACGGAAGCGAACGTGATGCCCTCCATCATCGAGGCGGTGAAGGCTCTGGCCACTCTGGGGGAGATCAGTGACGTGCTCCGGGAGGAGTGGGGGACCTTCTCAGGAGGGGAAGCTTCGTTAACTTGAAATGCTGGCCCCCATACGTACGCACACTTGGGTGGGGGCGACGGAGGAGGGACACGGGAGGGTGCGGGCTGCCCTGGGACTCCCTCTTCCGGGACGTGGTGGGGAACGCAATCGAACCGGATGGAGGGGGAGCCATGCCCACCTATGAGTATCGGTGCCCCGAGGGGCACGAGTTCGAAGTCTTCCAGAAGATGTCCGAGCCCCCGGTGGCCGATTGCCCTTCGTGTGGCGCGGAGGCCGAGCGGCTGATGTCCACCGGAGCGGGGCTCCTCTTCAAGGGGCCCGGCTTCTACATCACGGATTACCGGAGCGACGCCTACCGGGAGCAGGCGAAGAAGGAAAAGTCCGCGTTCTCGGGAAGCGACGGCGCCGGAAAGAAGAGCGGTGAGGGGAAGGGGACCGCGGGAGCCGAGGCCGGTTCCAGCGGGGAGAAGAAGAAGGCGGCCACGGCCAAGGAGACCGGCTCCAACGGGGAGGGAGCATCCTCGTCGGCGTCGGATTGACGGCCGGCTCTCCTCGATGAGCGAAGCGAGGGTCCGGGAGGCTCTGGAGCGGGCCTTGGGAGAATTGGGGGTGGAGGGAGTCCAGGTGCACCTGGAACGCCCCCGTGATCCGGGTCACGGGGATCTGGCCAGCAACGTGGCCATGGCGCTGGCCTCCAAGCTGGGGCGGCCGCCCCGAGAAGTGGCCCAGGAGCTGGCCGACGCCATTCCGGCCGATGTCGCCGGCGTCCGTAAGGTGGAGGTGGCGGGCCCCGGATTCCTGAACTTCCACCTTCGAACGGACGAGCTCGCCGCCCGGGTCGGCGAGGTGGTACAGGGTGACGAGGCTTTCGGTCGATGCGCGGTGGGGGGCAGCGAGTCCGTCATGGTGGAGTTCGTCTCGGCCAACCCCACCGGTCCTCTGCACTTGGGTCACGGCCGCCAGGCGGCCTTGGGCGACGCCATCGCCTCCCTCTTGGAGTGGAACGGCTGGTCGGCCCACCGGGAGTTCTACTACAACGACGCCGGTCGCCAGATGGAGCTGCTGGGTCGAAGCGTCTG
>SKSR01000296.1 GCA_007122885.1 Gemmatimonadota bacterium | reverse complement strand
GGGCGCCGGGCTGGCCAGCACCTTCGAACCGTTCCGACCCGTCTTCACCTTCCTCACTTTCGGGCTGCTGGGAGTGGGATTCTGGGTCGTCTACGGGCGCCCCCTCGCCGGCGGGCGGAGGGGGGCCGACGATCCGGAGGCCGAGGCGGCCGCCTGCTCCACGGACGGAGCCTGTGTCGTCCCTCGGAGCCGGGGACGGGAGAAGGCGATTCTCTGGGGGGCCACCGTGGCCGCCCTGGTGTTCTGGAGTTTTCCCTACTGGTCCCTCCTCCTCATCTGACCGGCGGGAACGGACCGAAGACCACCCGCGAACGGGAGTACGACCCATGAAGGAAAGAATCGATCGTCCCACGGCGACCATCACCGCGGCGACGCTGGCCACCCTCCTGCTGGTGCCGTCACTCGCCGCGGAGGCCCCGAATGCCCCGAACCTCGTCGGGCAAACCATGGCCGGCGAAGTCCGAGCGAACGCCGCGGTCCCGGGCACCGAGACCGCCACCTTCCAGGTTAAGGGCATGACGTGCGGGGGCTGCGTCATCGCCGTCCGGACCGCCCTGAACCGATTGGAGGGAGTGGAGGAGGCCGAGGTGCGCATGGACGAGGGCACCGCAGTGGTCTCCTACGACCCGGCCCAGGTCAACGCCGAAGAGATCGCCGAAGCCATCGGACGGGCGGGCTTCGACGCGGAGGTGGTGGAAGGGAGGTGAGCGAATAGTTCCACACCCATGCGGCATTCGGGAGGGTCGTCATGCTATTGCGAACGAACACGAACGCGCCCCGCGGTGCGCTCCACTCGCTTCTGGGTCTGGGTCTGACGGGGACCCTGATGCTCCTCGCGGCACCTGGCGACCTGAAGGGCCAGGGGAGCTGCAGCGTTCCCAGCACGAGCGCAGGGAACCCCTTCGGAGGGGGCGTACGGACCCTGGCTCCCGGTTCCGGACATGTGGAGAACATGCTCTTTCACCTGGACACCCGAAGCCACTACGACGGGACGGGGAACGCCCGCGACTTCTTCGCCCAGGGCCGCCTGATCGTCACCTCGTCCATCACGAACGTTGCCGCCGGCCTCCTCGACGGCGTGGAGGTCCGGGGTCAGCTTCCCGTCCACCGCCTTTCCTTCCAGGAGGTTTCCGGCTCCCGGGACCGGACCGGAGTGGGCGATCCCCGCGTCGAGGTCCGGCTCGGTCCCCAGCTCCTGGGGGCGCCACCCGACCCGTTCGGGATCGACCTGGTGGTCCGGGGGGGCGTGAAGCTCCCGGGTGAGGATTTCCCGGTGGACGCCCAGATCATCCCCCTCACCGAGGGACAGCGGGACTGGGAGCTGGCGCTGGAGTTCGGAAGGTCACTGGCCGACGGTCTCGTCAACCTGCAGGGGTGGGCCGGATACCGGTGGCGGGAGAGGAACGAGAGCATCGAACGGGACCCCGGCAACGAACGCTTCGGCTTCCTTTCCGTGGGAGGGCCATTGCCGTCCGTGGATCCGTTCGGTTCGGTGGGATGGAGCCTCGGCGCGCAGTGGCTTTCCGGGTCCCCCCATCGGCTCGTGGGCGTCCGGGTCCCTTCCACACGGAGGGAGATCCTGGAATTCTTCCCCCGCTTGACCGCTCCCGTGGGTCCAGGCTGGGCCGGCGTGGGCGCTCGAATCCCGGCCAGCGGACGAAACCTTCCCGCGGGAACGGCGTTCTCGCTCAGCTACTCCTTCGGGTGGGGCGGCGGCGATCACTGACACCGTCAGGCAGGAGAAGCCCGGGCACCGGAGGCTGCAGGCTCCCCGGTCTCGGCGCCCGAGGACAGGAACCGCTCGATCTCATCGCACTGGGCTTCCGCGTCCGCTTCTCCCTCGTCCATGAGGCGCCGGAGGTAGTCCGGCTCGAAGAGGATCCAGCTCAGCATGTCCGCACTCCGGGTCTCCCGGGTCCCCCAACCCCGGGTCAGGAAGCGAAATCCTCGTGGAAGGCTCTGTTCGTAATCGAGAGCCAGGCGGCCCAGGTCCCGGGACGGTCGAAGAGTGAGAAGGTCCACGGGCCGAAGTCCGGTGGCCGTCTCCCCACCCCTCTCGTTCACGAGCTCGTTCAGACGCTCCAGGTGCAGCACGTCCTGATCCAACTGATCGAGGAAAACCGTGTTCAACAGCGTGCCCATCACCTGCGCGGGCGGGGGGTAGCCGACCACCGCCGGCTCCTCCCTTTGGTCCCCTCGAGGCTCGTGCCGGGTGGAGATCACCATGACCCGGTCCGCCCCCAGGTGGAGGGCCGGCGACAGTGGGGCCGTCAAGCGGATCCCTCCGTCGCCGAAGTACTCGTCCCCTATGCGCACCGCCGGGAAGAGGAGGGGGATGGCCGCGGAGGCCATCACGTGGTCCACCGTGATCGTGGCTCGACGGCCCTGACGGCGTGGACGACGCCAGGGACGGATTTCGGCGCCCTCCACCCAGGTGACCGACTTTCCGGTGGTATAGCTGGAAGCCGTGATGGCCAGGGCCTCCAACTCGCCCCGCGCCAAGGCCGCCCTCACGCCGGTGAGCTCCCCGTCCACGGCGTGGAGGGCTTCGTTGAGGAAACCCCGCAGGGGCTCCGTGTCGACCAGGCTGCGGAGCCCACGGGCGGGAATGAAACCTCCGGAGACCAGGTGGAGTCCCCAGGTCGCCACGTGTCGAGCCAAGGAGAGGAAATCCACCCGGAACACCTCGTCCACCGTGAGGTTCGCCCAGAGCCCGGCCAGCTCCCGGACGGCCTGCTCAAAGGTCCCGTGGTGCGAGGCGAGGAACGCCGCGTTGATGGCGCCGGCCGAGACCCCGGTGAGGATGGGGATCCGGAGCTCGGGGTGCCGCCGGGCCAGGCAGCGGAGGAACCCGACCTGATAGCCGGCTCGGGCTCCTCCACCGCCCATGACGAGGGCCAAACGTCCCCGGGGGGACCCCGGGACACATTCGGCTCCCGGCCCTTCCGCTCCCTCAGTTCTCCGGCTCCGCGTGGACATCGTTCAGCGTCCAATCGTAGTCGAAGAACTCCACACGTACGTCGTTCCCCGACACGAGGCTGCGCTGCTCCTCGGAAAGGTACGGGGCGAAGAACTCCGGAATGCCTTCCTCCCCCCCGAAATCCTCCGAGAACCAGTCCAGGACCCGGTTGACCCGAAGAACCGGAGGATCCCCATCCCGGAGCTCGAAGTGGCGGGACTTGGCCATCAGGCGCTTCACCTGCCGGTCCAACTGCTCGTCCAAGCGGTCGCCCACGTAGGCCTCGTCCGCCAGTTGGGGGCAGTCGTAGGCGGCGCAGTTCACCGCGAAGTGAATCCGCGGCTCCTGGAACACCGGGCGGATGATGTCGTGCTCGATCTCGTCCAGGGAGCGTTCCTCCCCGGCCACGGGACAGAAGTCACCGTCGAAGACGTCCGGAATCTGCCACACGGAGTTGTCGGGCCTCCCGGTGGCGAAGTTCCGGGCCCGCTGGAGGAGGCCGCCACCCCCCGACTCGATGGGGTAGTTGTCCGCCACCAGATGGAGCATGCAGGCGTTGTAGGCATTGAGCCAGAAGGCGAGCTGTTCGTCCCGCGGGGCCGCCTCCAAGCGTTCCGGATCCGTGTCTCCCAAGGCGGCGATATAGCGGTCCAGAAGCCCCCGATTCTCCATGAGCACCTCGTAGTCCACCAGGGGCTCCTCCACGATCCGCTCCAGAAGCTCGGTGAAGGTCGAGTGGTCCGGAACTTCCTGACCGTTCGCCTCCAGGGGCAGCCCCACCAGAACGATCACGAACGCTCCTGCGATCGCGGAAATGTTGTCCCTCCAGAACCTCATGGATATCAACTCCTCGAATCAATCAGAATGTCAGGGCACATCATCGACCCGACCGACCGCATCCCACCGACCACCCGGCGCCGCCTCCCGGTTGGCCGGAGTGTCCAAAACGCCTTCTCCTACTCGGTCACCACGAGGGTCCCGTGCATTCCCGCCCCCGGGCTGCCGTGGACGGTGCAGTGATACCCGTACTCCCCGGGCTCGCTGGGAGCCGTCACCTCGTGGGAGCCCTCGCTTTGCGTATCCGAGTTCGGGAGGTCGGCCTCATCCCACGTGACGTCGTGAGGGTTGGATCCCTGCCAGCCCCAGGTGACGGTCCCGCCCACCTCTACCTCGAAGGACTGTGGATCGAACACGTTGTCGTCCACCGCCACATCACCCTCCACCGCTCCGTTCTCTCCGTTGCCGGGGGGCATCGGCGGGGTCACGCCGGGATCATCGTCGCTGCAGGCCGTGAGGACTACCACGGTGGTGAACATCCCCACCACGAGACCAACTCGAACATTCCCGATCATAGCAGGCGACCTCCGTCGTTTCGGGCCAAGGTTACGTGCCGGAATGCCATCGTTCCAGCCTTCTCCGGGTGAACTCGCCGGCGATCCGGTGGGTTCCCTGGATGAGGCCGGGCCGGACCCTGAGCGGACTCGGATCCCCCCTGGCGTGGCTCCCGCCCCGGCCTCCACAATGACGCGAGGAGGTTCAGCTCGCCGCGCTCGAGGGCGGACGCTCTTCCGGGACGGCGAGGCGACAGGACCGCGCTGAGGGAGCCATTCATGGAGACCTTCGATCCACCCCGCTTCCGGATCCTCCGGCCCGCCCTGCGGGTCGTCGTCCTTCTCACCTTTCTGGCCACGATTTCGCCGGCTCTCCAGGAGGGGGGGGGTGCCCTTCTGGGCCAGAATGAGAGCTCGAAGCGTCCGGCCTTCGCCACGGCGGCGGCCCCCTTCTCCCCCATCCACCTCCAGGAACAACCGAGCAAGGAGCTCATGGTGGGGCACTGGGAGCGCCACAAGGAAAACGTGCTCGAGTACGTGGCGGCCATGCCCCAGGGGCACTTCGAATTTCGGCCCACCGAAGGCGTCCGGACGTTCGCCGAACAGATCGAGCACATCGTGGAGGACCATGTGGGCATCGTCTCCACCGTGTTCGACCGGGACGATTCGCCCGACCTGGGGGACCCGGAGAGCTACTTGACGGACAAGGACGCCCTGCTGGCCCATGTGGAGACCGGATACGGCTACGTCCTCCGGATCCTGCAGGAGGCGGATGAGGACGAGCTCTGGGAGGAGGGCGAAGTGTTCGGCCGCTACAGGGTCTCCCGCTGGCACGCCCTCTCGGGTGCTCTGGAGCACGGAACATGGACCTTGGGCCAGGTGGTCCCGTACCTGCGCTTGAACGAGGTGGAACCTCCGGCGTACACGGTCTTTCCCCTGGACACCCAGGTGGAAGGGTGGGAGCCGCCTCCCGGGCGGCGCTGATCCCGCAGGGACTCTTCCATACCAGCCGGTCCATACCAACCGGACTCCCTCCGCCCTCCCTACCCGACCGCCCTCCGGATCGGCTTACCGAACCGCGTGACAGGGCTGGGAACGCTTTCCGGCCCCCGTGGCTTCCGTTGTGCGAACGGCCCCTTACCCGGGTCGCGAGGATTCCCGAGAACCTCCACAGGAGACGCGGAACCATGTCCCTCGTGCGGATCGGACAGATCGTATTCGGAGTGCCCCTATTCGTCTTCGGCGTCATGCACTTCCTGGCGGGCGGAGACATGGCCGGGATGGTCCCCGGATGGCTTCCCGGCGCCCTCTTCTGGGTCTACCTGACGGGACTGGCACTGATGGCGGCGGCAGTGGCGCTCTTCCTGGGCCGCTACGTCTTTCCGGCGGGCGTGGGACTGGCTGTGCTCGTGGGCTCGTTCGTGTTGACGATCCACCTCCCGGGAATGATGGACCCCGAGACGGCCCAGATGGCCATGACGAACGGGCTCAAGGACGTGGCCATCGTGGGAGCCGCCCTCATGGCGGCAGGAAGCGTCCGGTTCCTGGCCCCCGGAGCTTGAGGTCTCGGGAGGGCCGGGAACCTGAAGCGGCCCGGATCGCTTTTGAGGTCACCGGGACCAGTCGTGCCCACCGAGCAGGCGAGCCACCCAGCGAACCGTGGCAAGGAGAGCGAGGCTCCATGAGCGCAGTGCAGGACCACTCGTACACCGCGTTTCAGCGCTACCTCCTCGTGACGCTTCTCCTTCCGGCCATCGGCTTGGCCGGGTGTGGCGATGCCGGAAGCCAGGCCGGAGCGGAGGCACGCTCCGCAGACCATCAAGGAGAAGAGGTTCACTCCCACTCCCATGACGCCCGCTCGCACTCCGATGGAAACTCGGGCCAAGACACCCCCTTCGGGATCATGCGCTCGGAAACGCCGGAGGGGGACCAGGTCCGCCTCCGGATGGACCCGGACCCCCCGGAGGCAGGGCCCGTTCGCTTCACGGTGAAGTTGGAGCGGACGGAGTCGGGTCCCGAAACGGTCACCCTCGATTTGGTG
>SKSR01000039.1 GCA_007122885.1 Gemmatimonadota bacterium | reverse complement strand
TCGGCCAGGACCACCGCTCCCACAACGACCAGGAGGAGGAGGAGGCCCGTCACGAAGAGGGCTCCCCGGTGTTCGTCCAACGCGTAGCCCATCTCCAGGGCGATGTTTGCCGTGAGGACCCGGACCGGTTCGAAGACCCCGTCCGGCACCTGAACCACGTTTCCCGTCACCATCAAGACGGCCATGGTCTCGCCTACGGCTCGCCCCACCGAGAGGACGGCTCCCGTTGCTATTCCCGTCCGGGCCGCCGGAAGAATCACGCTCCGGACGGTTCCCCAGCGGGAGAGCCCGAGCGCGGCCGCCGCGTCCAGGTAGGAGTAGGACACCTCCGCCAAGGCGGCGTAGGCCGTCAGGGCCATCATGGGAAGCACCATGAGGGTGAGGATGAGGACGCCGGCCAGTACACTGGAACCCGGCGGGCGGACGAGTCCGATCAGGGGGACCACGGTGACGAGACCCCAGAAGCCGTAGACTACCGACGGCACTCCGGCCATGAGCTCGATCACGCGGCGGTAGGGAGCGGCGAGGAGGGGAGGGGCGTAGTGGTGGACGAAGACGGCGGACGCGATTCCCAGGGGGATGGCCAGGAGGAGGGCTCCTCCCGCCACGAGGAGGGTGCCGGAGACGATCGGGGCGAGCCCGTACAGTCCTTCCGCCGGCCGCCAATTCCCGTGGGTGAGGAAGCCCGCTGGCCCCACCGTGCGGAGCGCGCCGGCCGCCTCCGCCAGGAGGAAGGCGACGATCAAGACGAGGACGGCGCCGGCCGTCACGGCGGCGACCGTCATGATCCACCGGAGGAGACCGTCAGCCCGCAGCCGGAACAAACCCCAGCTCCTCGAAGAGGTCGTCCGCTACCCCGGAGCGGATGAAGTCCAGGTACGCCTCCGCCAGTGGGTCACCCTCCGGGCGGGTCACGAGATCCAGGGACCGGACGAGGGGATACTCCCCGGCCTTCACCGCTGAGGAGGAAGGGGTGGATGTCCCAAGGGGGACCATGCGGACCGCTCCTCTCCGCTCCATCTCCTGCTCGACGGCCCCGATGGAGAGGTACGACACCGCTCCCCGGTTGCCTGCCACGGAGCGGATGCCATGCTGGTTGTCTCCCACGACCCCTTGCCCTTGGAGGTCGCCGGTCTCGAGCTCGAAATAAGAGAGGAAGGCTGTGAGAGTCCCTCGACCCTCCGCCTTGTTCACGACGGTGATGGGCCCGGGTGCCCCCCCCACGTCCGACCAGTCTCGAACCCGTCCGGTGAAGATGTCCCGGACTTCGTCGGGCCCGAGGGCGTTCACCGGGTTCTCCCGGTGGACGACCAGGGCGATCCCGTCCAAGGCGATGGGGTGGACCTGCAGGTCCTCCGACCCCTCCGGAAGGTCCCGGGAGACCATGGCGACCTGGGCGAGCCCCCGCTGGAGATCTGCCAGGCCCTGGGCGGAGCCGCCGCTCTGAACGTCGACCCGGACCCCCGGATGCGCTTCCTCGAAGCGCCGGCCGATCTCGGAGGCCAGGGGGGCCACCGTGCTTGATCCTGTGATCATGAGGGTGCCGGTGAGCCCGTTGCCGCCTTCGGTGGAGCGGGTCTCCCCGGAGCCGCCGCATGCCGACAGGAGGGCTACGAGGACCAGCCCGGCGGCCCGGGAGGCCGGCCACAGCCCCCCGGCGAAGATGCGGGCCCTGCGGCCACCGTCCGTCGGCGCTCCACGTCGGCCAGGGGGGAAGGGGACGCCGGAAGTCATCCCTCGAAGGACACCGTGCAGCAACCGAGCTCCAGCATCGTCTTCGACCCTCCCCGGCGCAAGTCGGGGTGGAGTCGGTAGACGACCCAGCGTCCGGCTCGAGCGGCTTCCACCAGCCCCGACTCCCGCAGGACTCGCAGGTGATGGGAGAGGAGGCTCTGCTCGAGCTTCAACTCCGCGTTGAGTTCCGAGACCTTGCATTCGCCCTCCAACAGCCGGCAGAGCACGGCGAGCCGATTGGGCTCCGCCATGACCTTCAGGCGCGCGGCGCAGAATTCGGGGGTCCAAGGGGAGTCGCCTTCGTTCACGGGGTCCTCCGCAGGCCGAAGGGTCTGAACGGCCGTTGATATGAGCCGTGCTTCATGCTCCCGTAATCCATACACGCCGTCCCCGGTTCCGGAAAGCGGGGACATGCGGGCATGGGCCGGCGGAACGCGCTCCGACCGGGCCCGGAATCCACCATCCGCCATCGCGGCCGGCGGACTGGGGGCCCGGCCGGTGGACTCGGGGTCC
Source organism: Gemmatimonadota bacterium (assembly GCA_007122885.1). GTDB lineage: Bacteria > Gemmatimonadota > Gemmatimonadetes > Longimicrobiales > Gaopeijiaceae > SKSR01. The sequence goes on along the minus strand of SKSR01000039.1, from coordinate 4,112 downwards.
CCGCCAGCGGCCCCGGGAACCTGACGCGACTCCCACGGCTTGGCCTCTTGAAGGGCACGAGGCGATGCGGAACCGCGGACCCGGGAGGTGGTGAGCCATGAGCCGCCCGTTCGAAGAAGTTCTCAGTGAGCACCTGGACACCCTCTACTCGGGCGCCCTTCACCTCTGCGCTGGAGACCGGGACACGGCGGAAGACCTAGTGGTGGAGACGGCCACCGGAGCCGCCTCGGCGTTCCAGGACGGACACCATGAAGATCCGGGCGCTTTCATGGAGGAAACCTTGATTCGGACCTTCCTGCGGCGGACCGAAGGGCAGGTTTTCCGGAGCCCGGAGAACTCCCTGGCCCCCATGAACTGGCCTTGGGCCGGCGACCCGGCGGAGGTGTTGGGTCCCCTGGAGCTCCTGAAGCCCCGGGTCCGATGCACTCTCTGGCTCGTGGTGATTCAACGACGGTCTTATAAGAAGGTGGGAGAACTTCTCGGGGTGGGTCGGGAGCAGATCGCAGAGTGGGTTCGTGAGGGGCATCGCGTACTGTTCCAGGTGGAAGCCCGGAACGATCGACGGAGGCAATCGAGTCAGTGAAGTGTGAGCGAGCGAGAGAGATGCTTTGGCCCCCGGAGGAGCCGAGGGTGGCCGAAGAGGAGGTCGTGGAGGCCCGGCGGCACGTGGAGTCGTGCCCTCGGTGTCAGGAGTTCCTCCGGGCGGATCGATTCCTGCGGGAGCGCATGGCGTCCCTTGAGCTTCCTTCGGCTCCCCCCGAGCTCAGGGAGCGGGTCTTTCAGGCCCTGGCCCTGGAGAGGGCCCGTCGATCGGACGAAGAGACGACCGAACGGGGTGACCCCGGGAGGGACGATCGAGACGATACGTCGGTTCTGGTGAGTCGAGGGGCCGTCTCGCCCGTCCGGAAGTTGGCCGTGGCCGCGGCCGTGGTGGCCCTCTTTGGGTCCGCGTGGCATTTCGGGGGTGGGCTTCTGCCGGTCGCCGGCCCGACGGTGAGCACACCGTATAACGTACAAGAGGAACCGTACCATACCCCGGTAGAGCACTTCGTCCGGGCGGCGGTACAGGAAAGGACCATCGACTCCTCCGATCCGGATGCAGTGGCTCGTTTCTTTTCCAGGGAGTTGGGCCTCCACCTGCGCCCGCAGGAGTTCGAGGGCTTTCGTCTCGTGGGGGCGGAGGTCTGTGTCCTGGAGGACAAGCGCGGAGGAGTGCTCATCTATGAACGGAACGGAAAGCGCCTGTATCACTACGTGCTGAACCATCCGGAGGTGGTTCCCCGGGAGCTGCGACCCACATCGGCTCGGCCGCTCCGCATGGCCGGGACGGAGCCGATCGGGGCCGTTCTCTGGAGCCATGGGAGCTACGACGAGGCTCTCGTGGCGCCTCTACCGAGCGACGAGCTCATGGACCTGGCCTCCCAGGCCACCCCAACCGACTGAGGTCTTTTCCGGGCACCGGCTCCTCCAGCCGACACGAACTCCCTCCTACGGCGGAAACGCCCTCTCCCACGGAAGGAACTTCCCGCCCGCCCTCCGGCTATCCCACCGGCGTGCCGAAGGCCGGCGCCGTGATCCGGTCGTTCCCGGTCCGTGAACGAACTCTTCCTCTCCAGGTGAATGCCCCTAGCCCACTTGCTATTGGCCCTGGCGGCCCTCTTCTGGGCGGGCAACGTTCTGCTGGGACGGGCCCTCCACCAGGATTTCCCGCCGGTGGCCCTGGCGTTCTGGAGGTGGTCCGTGGCCACCCTCATCCTCCTACCCTTCACATGGCGGCACCTGCGGAGGGACCTGCGGGGCCTCGTGGAGGCGTGGCCGTCCCTCCTGGCGCTTTCGGTGCTGGGGATCAGCACCTTCAACACCCTCCTCTACCAGGCCGCGCATACGACCACGGCCACGAACATCGCTCTGATCCAGACGCTCATGCCCGCCGCCATCGTGGCCCTGGACCTTCTCCTCTTTTCCCAGCGCATCTCCCCTCGCAGAACCCTCGGGGTCGTGGTGGCCATGTCCGGAGGGGCATTCGTGGTCCTTCGGGGTGATCCGGCGGCCCTGGGGGATGTGGACCTGGTGCCCGGCGACTTGTGGATGATGATGGCCATCGTGGTCTATGCCGGGTATTCCGTCCTCCTGCGCCGGCGGCCCGACGTTCACCCCCTCAGCTTCCTGGCGGCCAGCTTCCTCTTGGGAAGCCTCCTCCTCCTTCCCCTCCACCTGGGTGAGTTCGCGTTCCGAGGCGGACCCACCTGGAGCGGAGGGCTCGTGGCCGGGATCGCGTACGTGGCCGTCTTCCCCTCCATTCTGGCCTACCTCTTCTGGAACCGGGGAGTGGCCCTCCTGGGGGCTGGAGCGGCAGGTCTGTATATCTGTCTCGTTCCCATCTTCACCGCCGTCTTGGCCGTACCGATGCTCGGTGAGAGCCTACATTCCTTTCACCTGGTCGGGTTCGGGCTCATCGCGTGCGGGATCCTCCTGTTTCGGAGGTGACGGGTAGCTAACTTGACTGTATCAGATGAATTATTTATTCAATTCAGCATGAGCGATGAGCCCGTTGGAAACCAAGCTTCGGCCCAGTTGCTGAAGGCAATGGGCCTCCGGGTGACGGGTCCCCGGCTGGCCGTCCTCTCCGTGCTCCGTGATCGGCCCCATGCCACCGCCGAGGAGGTCCTCCGCCAGGTCCGGGAGCGGTTGGGCACCCTGTCTCACCAGGGAGCCTACGATGTCCTTAGCAGTCTCGAGGAAGTGGGTTTGGTCCGTCGGATCGAGCCCCGGGGGCACCCCTCCCGCTACGAAACCCGCGTGGGGGACAACCATCACCACGTAATCTGTGTGCATTGCGGGGCGATCGCCGACGTGGATTGCGCTGTGGGGGTCATGCCTTGCCTGGAGCCGTCCTCCCCGGCCGGGTTCACCATCGAGGAGGCGGAAGTCCAGTTCTGGGGAGCCTGTCCGGACTGTCAGGGGAACGGAGCTTCGGCGGAGCCGTGAGGGGAGGGACCGAGGTACCCGGATGAGAAAGAAGAAACGAGCGAACGGCCGGATCGCGCGGCCAAGCCGGAGGGGGCGACCATGAGGCTCAGCCCGAGGACGGAAGGGGCCATGCGGATCCTCATCTTCACTGGTGTCCATCGGGATCGAGAGGTGCGGATCCGGGAGATCGCCGACGCCTACCATATGCCTTTGGAGCCCCTGGAGGAGGCTCACTCTCTCCTCACCGAGCTGGGGCTCATTCGACCCGACGGGTCCGATGGGGAGGGGCTCCGGCTCGCCGTCGAGCCGGACGAGATTCGAGTAGGCTGGCTGATCCGCCACACCGAGGACGACCTGTCCCTGGTGGAGTGCTTCGACCGAGCGGAGAACACCTGCCCCATCACCCCGGCGTGCATGTTACGCCACATCTTCCACGAGGCCCGGAGCCAATTTCTCCGGACCCTGGACGGTTTCACCGTGGCCGACTGCCTGGCCTCCCCACGCAGAGCCCACGCTTTCGTCCACATGTGGACGAAAGCCTCCTGGGGGGCTTCAGGGGATACGGACCACCTGGACGCGGGGTAGCCGGGCGGGGAAGGCCCGCGGGCGGGGCCCCGTTACGCTTCCAGGATCTCCCCCTCCACGCGGAGGACTCCGCCCACGCTTCGAACGGGACGGATCTCCTTCAGGTCCGCCACCGTGGCTTGGAGTGCGCCTTCCCGGGCTGGGTGGGTGATGAGGACGAGTTGAGCCGAGTCCCCTCCTCCGTCTTGCCAAACCTGGGCGATGGAGACATCGTGGCGCCCGAATGTCTGGGCGACCTCGGCCAGAACTCCCGGGCGGTCCTCCACGTTCAGGAGGACGTAGTAGCGCGTGTGAAGCTCCTCTATGCTCCGCAGCGCCTTGGGACGGTGGATGGACTCGGTGGCTCCCCGGGCAGCCTGAATAAGGTTCCGGCAGACATCGATGATGTCTCCCACTACCGCCGAGCCGGTGGGCAGGGCCCCTGCGCCTCGACCGTAGAACATGAGCTCCCCCGCCGCTTCGGCTTCCACGTAGATGGCGTTGAAGGAGTCCCGGACGGCCGCCAGAGGATGCGACTTCGGCAAGAAGGCCGGATGCACCCGTACCGCCACTTGTCC
>SKSR01000089.1 GCA_007122885.1 Gemmatimonadota bacterium | reverse complement strand
TCGTCCGGAGCCAACTGGACGAAGTCGGTGGCCGTGGCGGCCGACTCCCACGCCGGATGGGTGAGGGTTCCGTCCAGTGAGGGCTCCTCTCCCTGGATCCGGACGAACTCCAGGATACGGACTCGTTCCGCTTCCTCCGGCCACTCTTCGGGCGGGAGGGGCTCCACGTCCTGGGCTTCCAGGGGTCCGGGTCCGCCGGCCAGGAGACCCGCCAGGGTCACGGAGGCCGCGGCTCGAAACGGATGTATGGAGAAGAGGGATCGGGACGGTTTCATCGTGACGCCTCGCAGGGCTTTCTGGTTCGCGGTCCGGCTCGTCGCTCCAGCCCGCCCTACGAGGCGTCGTCGAAGCGGGTTTCAGAAGCTTCGGGACACCTTCCTGGCTCCGTCCACCTCCGACCTCCCCGGTGCCTCTCGGTGTACTGGTATCTCGGGCGGCACGCCCTGCTCGGAGCGTTCCGGGCCGACTCCGCAGATTGTGCTTGACCCCCTAGATCTTGTGTCGTATACTGGCCGCCGACTCTAGATTTTGTGGTGCCGGCGGGCTTTTCCACGGGCCCAACCGCCCATGGCCCGGCGTTCCGGCGGTTCTCCACGAATCCGAGGCTCGTTTTCCACTCCACTTTCCACACTCGGCACAGGGAGCCCCCGGCATGGCGTCTCAACCCATCCCCAGCTACGACCGGCAAGTGAAACTCTTCGATGGACCCACCCCCGGGGACCTGCCTCCCGCCCGCCTTTCGGAGAACGCCCGCCTGGTTCTGGCGCGCCGGTACCTGAAGAAAGGGGAGGACGGGGAGCCGGTGGAGGAGCCCGAGGACATGTTCTGGAGGGTGGCCAGGGTTATCGCCGAGGAGGATGGGCGGTACGGAGCCACGGAAGCGGGGGTGGAGGAGTTGGCCCGGCAATTCTACGAGATGATGACCACGGGGGTCTTCGAGCCCAACTCGCCCACGCTCATGAACGCCGGGCGGCCGCTGGGGCAGCTCTCGGCCTGCTTCGTTCTTCCGGTGGACGACGCCTTGTCCAACGGGAAGAGCGGGATCTACGACACCCTCAAGTCCATGGCCCTGGTGCACCAGTCGGGGGGAGGCACCGGCTTCTCCTTCTCCCGCCTCCGCTCCACCGGGGACCGGGTCCGCTCCACCATGGGAGTGGCCTCCGGGCCCGTCTCCTTCATGCGCCTCTACGATTCGAGCACCGAGGTGGTGAAGCAGGGGGGGACGCGCCGGGGTGCGAACATGGGGATCCTCCGGGTGGATCACCCGGACATCCGGGAGTTCATCACCTGCAAGGATGACACTTCCCAGGTGACGAACTTCAACATCTCCGTGGCCATCACCGACGCCTTCATGGAAGCCGTCTCCGAAGGAGAAAGCTACGAGCTGATGAGCCCCCGCACCGGCGAGGTGGTGGGACGGGAGGACGCCCGGGAGATCTTCGACATGATCGTTCAGGGCGCGTGGAATACGGGCGAGCCCGGGGTCTTCTTCATCGACCGGGCCAACGCCTACAACCCGGTGCCCCATCTGGGAGAGTACGAGGCCACGAACCCATGCGTGACCGCCGACACCTGGGTGCACACCGCAGAGGGACCCCGACAGGTCGCCGACCTGGTGGGTCGGCCATTCATGGCCCGCCTACACGGCGAGGACCACCCGTCGGGCCCGGAGGGCTTCTTCTCCACTGGCCACAAGCAGTTGGTTCGGATCAGGACCGAGGCGGGGCACACGCTTCGGCTCACCGCCGACCACCGTGTGCGTCGAGCGGCGGACGTCACCCGCTGGCGCATCTCGGAGGAGTGGTGCGAGGCGGGCGAGCTAGAGAGCGGGGACGTTCTGGTCCTCAACGACCACCGGGCGGCCCCCTCCTGGAATGGTAATCTCGGCGAGGACGAAGGCTACCTCATGGGACTCCTGGTGGGTGACGGCGCCCTGAAGGAGGAGGCTGCGGTCCTGTCGGTCTGGGCCGAAGGCCGGGTGGCCAATGGCGCGTCCGAGGGACCGGACCCCGCTGCGGCGGCGGTGATGCACACCGCCGAGGCGGCCGCTCGGAGCATGGCCCATCGAGCCGACTTCGCCGGATGGCACACTGTGGCCGGGCGGGGTGAGTACCGCCTCAAGTCCTCCGCCATCCGAGATCTGGCCGCAGGACTGGGCATGCGTCCCGGGTCTGGTGGAAAGCAGATCACGCCGGCCATGGAACGGGAGTCCTCGGACTTCTATGCAGGATTCCTCCGAGGCTTCTTCGACGCGGATGGCTCCGTGCAAGGCTCCCAGGAGAAGGGTGTGAGCGTCCGGCTCGCCCAGTCCGACATGGAGCGCCTCGAGGCGGTGCAGAGGATGCTTCTCCGCCTGGGCATCGCGTCCACCATCTACCGCGAGCGGCGGCCCGAAGGGAGTACGGTTTTGCCCGACGCCGATGGCCGTCCCCGGCAGTACCCTGCACGGGCCCAGCACGAGCTGGTGATCTCGAAGGACAACCTTTTCCGCTTCCGGGAGCTCATTGGCTTCGCCCATCCCGGAAAGGCGGCGGCACTGGACCGGACACTCGCCGGCTGCCGCCGCACTCCGAACCGAGAACGCTTCCTGACCAGGGTGGCTGGGGTGGAGGTCGCCGGCGAGGCGGAGGTGTTCGACGTGCAGGTCCCGGGAGTGAACGCTTTCGACGCCAACGGCCTGATGGCCCACAACTGCGGTGAACAGCCGTTGATCCCCTACGACGTGTGCAACCTGGGGAGCGTCAACGTGGGTGCCTTCGTGAAGGAGGAGAGTGCCGGGAAGGTCCCGGCCGAGGAGGCCGTGGACTGGGAGGGGCTCCGGAGGGCCGTCCACCTCTCCACCCACTTCCTGGACAACGTGATCGACGCGAACCGTTATCCCCTCCGGGAGATCCACGACCTCGCCCAGAAGATCCGCCGGATCGGGCTCGGGGTCATGGGGTGGGCCGACCTCCTGGTCCGCCTCCGGGTGCCGTACAACAGCGATGAGGGCGTGGAGCTGGGCCGGAAGCTCATGGCCTTCGTGGACGGGGAGTCCAAGGTGGCCTCTGAGGAGCTTGCCCGGGCCCGGGGCGTCTTCCCCGAGTGGGAGCGTTCCATCTGGGGGCCGGACGAGACGTGCGCCCGTCGGGAGGATGGCTCCCGGATCCGGCCCCAGCGCCGCCTTCGCAACTGCAATCTGACCACCGTCGCGCCCACGGGGACCATCTCCATCCTGGCCGGGTGCTCCAGCGGGATCGAGCCCCTCTTCGCCGTGGCGTTCATGCGGAACCAGGCCGGGGCCATGATGCCCGACGTGAATCCGGATTTTGTCCGGATCGCCCGGGAGGAGGGGTGGTACTCCGAGGAGCTCATGGAGCGGATCGCCGAGGAGGGTCACATACACTTCGATGAGGTGCCCCGGGAGGTCCAGGACTCCTTCGTCACCGCCCACGACATCACCCCGGAATGGCACGTCCGGATGCAGGCGGCCTTCCAGGACCACACGGACTCGGCCATCTCCAAGACCACGAACTTCCCACGGGAGGCCGAACCCGGCCACGTCCGGGAGATCTACGAGCTAGCCTACTCCCTGGACTGCAAGGGAGTGACCGTCTACCGGGACGGCTCCCGCCCCCACCAGGTCCTCTCCACGGGGAAGACGGAGAAGAAGGACCAGGAGGAGGCTTCCGCCGAGTGGCTGGAGGAGAAGGCGGAGCTGGAGCAGTCGCTGGCCGACGCCCGGGAGGAGGCCCACCGCCTCCGCGTGGAGTTGGACGGGGTGGCCCGGGAGCGGGAAGCCGAAGACGAGGTGGCCCGGGCCGGCCGCCACAAGCGGCAGAGGCCCTCGGTCCTCAAGGGGCGGACCATGAAGATGCACTCCCCCCTGGGCGATCTCTACGTGACGATCAACGAGGACGAATCGGGCCGGCCCTTCGAGGTCTTTTGCACGTTGGGCAAGGCGGGGGGTGCGGCCATGGCCGACTCGGAGGCCATTGGGAGGCTGGCCTCCCTGGCCCTCCGGTCCGGGATCCCCATCACGGCCGTACGGGACCAGCTTCGGGGCATCTCCTGCGATCGGGCCGTCGGGTTGGGCCCGAACAAGGTCCTGTCGGCGCCCGACGCGGTGGCGCAGGCCATCGACCGTTACCTGGAGGAGAAGGAAGGAGTTCAGGAGGAGCTTCCCATTACCGCCGGGGGGGGGCCGGGAACCGGCTCCAGGGCTGGTGGGGCCGGCGCCCGGAGCGAGGCCTACGTGTCGCCGGCGTCCTCCACCCCTGAGCAGCCCTTCCTGGGAAGCTGCCCCGACTGCGGCACCGGGCAGCTGGCGTATCAGGAAGGGTGCATGAAGTGCCACGTCTGTGGCTACAGCGAGTGCGGGTAGTGCGGATGAGGGCGAGCGGTCCCTCGTCCAGGCCCCTCCGGTGCCGGCCGGGGCCGATGTTCCTGTCGGTGGCGGTGGCGGCCGCCCTGGTGTCCGCGTGCGTTCCGGACACACCGCCCCGAGCGGACGAAGGCGAGCCCGGATGGGAGGAGACCGTCGTCCACGATGAGGCCTACGCCTACGACATCTGGATCCAGGGGGGCTCGGTGGTGGACGGGACGGGAGCACCGGCCCGGGATGCGGACGTGCTGATCCGGGACGGGGTCGTGGTGGATGTAGGCCCGGTGGAGGAAGCGGACGCCCGACGGGTGGTGGACGCCGAGGGTCTCGTGGTGGCGCCAGGGTTCATCGACGGCCACTCCCACGCCGCTTCCGGGCTCGCGGACGCGGAGCTCAGCGGCGCCCGGCCGCAGCTCGCTCAGGGGATCACGTCGGTGATCCTGAACCCCGATGGCGGTGGTGCCGTGGACCTGGAGGAGCAGCGGGAGGAGATCCTTCAGGACGGGACCGGGGTGAACGCCTACCAGCTCGTGCCCCACGGCTCCATCCGGAGGGCGGTCATGGGGGAGGAGAACCGGCCTCCCGACTCGGACGAGCTGGCCGAGATGCGCGCCCTGGTGGAGGCCGGCATGGAAGCCGGAGGGCTGGGGCTCTCCACGGGTCTCTTCTACGTTCCGGGCAACTACGCCGAAACGGACGAAGTGGTGGAGCTGGCCCGGCCCGCCGCCGAGGCGGACGGAGTCTACCACTCCCACGTGCGGGATGAAGGGGGCTATAGCGTCGGGGTGATGGCCTCCAACGACGAGCTCATCCAGATCGCCCGGGAGGCGGGGCTTCCCGCCATCCACACACACATCAAGGCCTTCGGGCCCCGGGAGTGGGGGCTTTCCGAGGACCTGGTGGAGAACATCGAGGTCGCCCGGGCGGAGGGTCTGCCCATCTACGCGGATCTCTACCCCTACGAGGCGGCCGGCGGGAGCGTGGCCGGCATCCTCATACCGCGGGAAGAGCTGGCCGGAGGCCGGGACGCGTTGGTGGACCGGGTAGGGGACGACCCGGCCGAGCGCCAGCGGATCGTCCAGGGCATCGCCGAAAGCATCGAGCTGGAAGGGGGAGCCGACCGCATCCAGTTCCGATCGGTGTCCCACGCCCCGGAGCTTGAAGGCATGACGCTGGAGGAGGCGTCGGACGAACGGGGGTTGGATCCGCCCGAACTGGCGCTGGAGCTGGAGATGGAGGGAGGGGCCGGCTTCATCACCTTCGGTATGCTGGAAGAGGACATCGAGCGGTTCATGGTCGAGCCCTGGATGATGATCGCCTCCGACGGGGGCCTCGTCCCGAAAGGGGAGGGGGTTCCCCATCCCCGGAATTACGGTGCCTTCACCCGAGTGCTGGAGACCTACGTCCGGGAACGGGGCGTTCTGGATCTGGAAGGGGCCATCCACCGGATGACCGGACTCTACCGGGAGGCCTATCCCATGCTGGAGGAACGGGGGGTCCTGGAGCCCGGTGCTGCCGCCGATGTGGTGGTCTTTCATCCGGTGCGGGTCCGAGAGCGCACGGACTACCTGGACCCTCACCACCTTTCCGAGGGAATGGAGCATGTGGTGGTCAACGGCCGCTTCGCCATCCGGGACGGGGAGTTCACCGGCATCCGAGCGGGTCGCGTGCTCCCCGACTGACCTTCCCGGGAGCGGTCCTGCCCGGCGCTTCCGGCCGGCGGCCGCCCTCGGGCGCTCGCCAGCTTGATCCCTCCCGGAATCCCCAGTAGCTTCCCGCCGCTGGCCGGGTCGTCCGCGGCCCGCCCGCTCCAATGCGTCCATTCTCCATCACCACGGGATGTGAAGTCATGACCAAAGGAATCCAGGGACAGACGGCTCGATACGTGGAGGAAGCCGAGCGCTACAGCGCCGAGAACTACAAGCCGCTTCCGGTGGTGCTGGAGCGAGGGGAAGGGGTGTGGGTGTGGGATGTGGATGGGAAGAAGTACCTGGACATGCTGGCTGCGT